>CAIOLV010000131.1 GCA_903859225.1 uncultured bacterium | reverse complement strand
CGCCCCGTCGCGCTGGCCGGCGTCATGGGCGGCGAAGCGAGCGAGATCACGGGTGAGACGAAGCGCGTGCTCCTCGAAAACGCCGTGTTCCACAACGACACGATCCGCCAGTCGTCGCGCTCCGTCGGCCTGCGCAGCGAGGCATCGCAGCGCTTCGAACGCGGTCTCGACCCGGACAGCGTGCCGTTCGCAGCCGACCGCGCGGCCCACTGGATGCAGGCGCTGTCCGGATGCCGTGTCCTCAAGGGTCTTGCCGACGCGTACCCGTCTCCCGCGGCGCCCCGCACGCTGACTTTACGCCCTGCCCGCGCGCGAGAATTGTTGGGCATTGACGTGGACGCGAGCCAAGCGGCCGCGCTCTTGCGGCGACTCCAGATTGGGGCGCGCGTCGAGAAGGATCTCGTGATCGTCGACGTTCCGTCGTATCGCCGCGATCTCGAACGCGAGGCGGACCTCGCGGAGGAGATCGGCCGCATCCGCGGCTACGACCGGTTGACGTCCATCGCGCCGCGCGAGCCGCTGCGAATCGGGCGAAAGGATGCCACTGAACGGGGCAAGGACCGGGTGCGCGAGGTGCTGGTTGGCCTCGGCATGGACGAGGCATTGACCGACGGGTTTGACAGGAAGGCGTGGCGCGAGGCCCTCGGCATGCCGGCCGACGATCTCGTGTCGGTGCGCAACCCGATGGCAGCGACGCAGGCAGCCATGCGCTCGACTCTTCTCCCCGGCCTCTTGTCGGTCGTCGAGACGAACCTCAGCCGGGGCGTGGACGGGGGCATGGTGTTCGAACTGGGACGCGTCTTCTCGGCATCTCGCGGGGAGCGAGACGCGCTCGGCGGCGTCCTGTTCGGCCGGACCGGGCTCCCTCTGTCGGGAAAGGAAAGGGTGTCGCTCGCTCTGGCGCGTGGCATTGTCGACCGCCTGTTCGAAGGCCTCCGCCTCGATGGCGTCGCCGCCGAGCCCGACCCGAGCCGGTCGTATCTCCATCCCGGGCGCAGCGCCCGCCTCATTCGAAACGGAGAACCGATCGGCATCCTCGGGGAACTCCATCCGGGACTCCTCGATCGCTTCGCCGTGCCGACAACGGTTTTCCTGTTCGAACTCGAACTTTGGCCTCTTCTCGGGGAATTTGAGACCCCCATTCGCTACCGGGCTCTCCCGCTTCTGCCGGCGGCCCGGCGGGACCTGTCGATGCTGACACCGGCGTCGCTCGAGGAGGCACGCGTCCGCGCCGTCCTTGCTGCCGAGCCGGAGGTCGAGTCCGTGCTTCTCTACGACGTCTACACCGGCGAGCAGGTCGGGGCCGGCCAACGCAGTCTGACGTACGAGATCTCGCTTCGCGCCGAGGATCGCACGTTGACCGACGCGGAGATCGCCCAGGTCGTCGAACGCATCTCTCAGCGACTGAGCCAGCTCGACGTGCACCTGCGGGCGGCATGAACAAAACGATCATTTCCCGCGAGCCGGCGGACACGGAGGAGATCGGCGTCAATCTGGCCGGCCAACTGCGGGACGGCATGCTCGTCTCCCTCGTCGGTCCACTCGGCTCGGGCAAGACGACGCTCGTCAAGGGCATCGCCAGAGGGCTCTTGGTCACTGACGTCGTCGTGTCGCCAAGCTACGTCCTCGCCCGAGAGTACAAGGGCAGGTTCGCCCTCCATCACGTCGATGCCTACCGCGTCGCATCGCTCAATGAACTCGCCGAGGCCGGGCTCGATGCCCAACTGCCGCCGGAACACGGAGTGACCGTCGTCGAGTGGCCGGAGCGCATCGACGGACTCGTCGAAGCAAGCGACATCCTCGTGTACATCGAACTGCAAGACGACGGTTCGCGCCGAGTGACACTCACGACGCACTGATGCACGAACCGTAGCTCTCCGCATCCGCGTCACGGAGAGCCGACGACCCACTGGCCCTCGGCGTTCTCTCGTGCGGAGGGCTAGGGCATGCAGCGTCCGGTGTTGCTGCATGCTTCGCCCGCTACGGATCGGCGACCCGAGAGCCGGGCTCTCCGGCGTCACCTTGACGCCCCGCTGGGGCCTCTGTAGCGTCGCACCTTGTGTGCGACGTTGTTGCAGGAGATCGAGAGCGGTCCCGGACGTGGCGTCGGAGACAAGCTCCGACGCTACAGCGGCCGAGCGGGACCGCCGCGAGCCTCTTCGCGCGCTTCGTGTGTCCGAGCGGGCCGCGCTACAGCGCGGCCTCGGGAGACTCCCACACGCCGTCGACGACGGCCTGACACTCGGGGCAGCGGCCGTCGCGCAAGCGGTTCTCGCGAACGACGTAGCCTGCGCGCGACACGACTCTTGCCCCGCACTGCGGGCACTTCGTGTCCTCGCCCTCGCCGGGCACGTTGCCAATGTAGACGTAGCGGAGACCGACCGCCTGGCCGATTCGTCGGGCGCGCTCGAGGGTCGCCACCGGCGTAGGAGAGCGGTCGATCATCCGAAACGCGGGGAAGAAGCGGCTCACATGCCACGGAATCGCGGGCGAGATGCCGGCCACGGCCTCGGCCGTCCAATGCAGTGCGTCGTCCGAATCGTTGAGGCCGGGGATGACGAGGGTCGTCACCTCCACCCAAACTCCGGCATCGTGAGCGCGCTCGATCGAGTCGAGGACAGGGCGCACATTGGCTCCGATGACCTCGCGATAGAAGTCGTCCGAGATGCCTTTCAGATCGATGTTGATCCCATCGAGCCACTTGAAGAACAGGTCGGCGGCATCGCGCGTGAAGTAGCCGTTCGACACCCACACGTTCGCCAAGCCGGCTTCTCGCGCACATTGCATGACCTCGAGGTAGAACTCCAGTGCAATCGTCGGCTCCGTGTACGTGTAGGCGATCGATCGGCAGCCCGCATCGGCGGCCTCGGCGACGACCTCCTCTGCGTTCACGGTGTCACCGACGAGGCGGCCCTCGTGGTGTTTCGGGTACTGCGAGATGAAGTGGTTCTGGCAGTTGTGGCAGAGGAAGTTGCATCCCACCGTGGCAATCGAGTAGGCGTGCGAGCCCGGGAGGAAGTGGAACATCGGCTTCTTCTCTATCGGATCGATCTCGCGCGATACGAGCCGCCCGTAGACGAGGCTGCACAGCGTTCCGCCCACGTTCTCGCGGACCCCGCACAGCCCCCGCGATCCGGAGGGGATCGTGCAGCCGTGCGCGCACAGACGGCATCGCACGCTGCCGTCCTGCTTCTTCGTGAAGAGAAGTGCCTCTCTTGCAGCGCCCATCGCCGCATCGTAGCACAAGCCTCAATGGCAAGGGAACTGGAGCTTTCACCCCTCCGCACGTTCACGTACCATGGGCATCATGTCTCTCGTCCAGGTCGAGCAACTCACGAAGTCGTTCGGAGGAGACACCTTGTTCGCCCCGTTCTCCGCGCAGATCGGACCCGGAGATCGCGTCGCGCTGATCGGCGACAACGGCGTGGGAAAGTCGACGCTCCTTCGGCTCCTGTCCGGGGACGAGACGCCGTCGGCCGGGGCCGTTCGCCTCATCGGCGGGGCGCGCGTCGGTTACCTGCCGCAGGCGGCGAGGCTGGAGGGCGCCGGGACGCTGTTCGAGGCCATGGAGGCGGCGTTCGCGCCGCTCCAAGAGGCCGAGCGCGAGCTGAGGGAACTTGAGACTCGCTTCGCCTCGAGCGCCACAGAGGAGGACCTCCACCGCTACGACGACCTCCTGCACCGATTCTCGGCCGGTGGCGGCTACGAGATCGAGGCCACCATTCGCGCCGCCTTGTCCGGAGTCGGCTTCGCCGAGCCGGATCTCGCAAAACCCGCGAGCCACCTCTCGGGCGGCGAGGAAGCGCGCGCCGCGCTCGCCCGCGCCTTGCTTGAGAGTCCCGACCTCTTGTTGCTCGACGAGCCGACGAACCACCTCGACTTCGCCGCGCTCGATTGGCTCGAGGAGAGGTTG
>CAIOLV010000130.1 GCA_903859225.1 uncultured bacterium | reverse complement strand
GTGCGCTCTCGTGTCGAGAGGGCGATCATCGCGGTGAGATCCCCGCAGAGGCGGGCGATGACCTCGTCGTCGGCGTCACTCGCCTCGAACGGCGACGGGACGCCGCGCGTCGAACGGAAGAGGTCGAGCAGTGATTGATGCTGTCGGCGCGCCAACGCGGCCGCCCTGGCCAGGACCTCGGAGTCGAGGGAGTAGAGAAACGAGCTCGCGAGGTAGTGGACCGAGAGATCGTCGTAGGGATCAGCGAGCACGCGCAGGAAGGCGATCACCGCTCGGACTTCCTCCTGATCGTATAACCCGCGGCTCCCCGAGAAGCGCCACGGGATGCGAAGCATGTTGAGAGCGCGCAGGAATCCGGCGGCTCCGGCATTCGAGCGGACCAGGATGGCGAACTCCGAGTACCGCCGCGTCTCGCGCACCTGCCGCTCGCAGATCGTGGCAGCGACGTAGTCCGTCTCCTCATCCTGCGCAGCGAAATGCAGCTGCACCGGAGGGCGCCCGGGGCCGGCGACCGCTCGGAGCCGCTTCTGGATCGACCGCTTGATCTCGAGACGATCCGGGTTGTTGTTCTGGATCAGCCGGTAGGCGGAGTCGAGGATCGCCTGGGTGGATCGGTAGTTCTCCTCGAGCACGACGAGGTCCGCGTCCGGGTACGCGTCCTGAAATCCGAGGATGTTGCTAATCGCCGCGCCGCGGAACTTGTAGATCGACTGGTCGTCGTCGCCGCAGACGGTGATGTTGCGGTGTGCGGCAAGGAGCTTCAACAACTCGAATTGGGCGTAGTTCGTGTCTTGGAACTCGTCGACGAGGATAGCGCGGAACCGCCGTTGGGCGCGCGCCAAGACCGCGGGGTGCTCGCGAAGCAGGCGCAGCGCAAGGGCGATGAGGTCGCCGAAGTCGACGAACCCGTGTTTGAGGAGCAGCCCCTGGTAGGCGGCGTACGTTCCCGCGATCTCGGTCTCGCGTGCGATGTCGTCGGCGAACTCGGCCTCCGTGCCGGACGGCGGGCAACTCGCTGCGAGTTGCGCAACGTAGGCCGAGTATTCGTCTGGAGTCACGTCTTCATCTTTCGCCCGCGAGAAGAGGGAGAGAATCGAGCGAAGGTTGTGGAGAGGGTTTCCGAGCGGGCGAAACCGGCGAAGCGGAAGCTCGAACAGATGCTCCTTGAGGAAGATCGCCTGTTCGGGCTCGGTGAGGATGCGATAGTCGGGAGACAATCCGAGCAGTACGGCGTTCTCCCGCACAAGGCGGTCGCAGAACGAGTGAAAGGTTCCGATGTGGGCCTCGACATAGCCGTAGGGGACGAGGCGATCGACGCGCTCTTCCATCTCCGCGGCCGCACGTTCCGTGAACGTCAGTGCGAGGATCTCCGCCGGCTGGACGCGCTTCTCTGCGATGAGCCACGCGATGCGGCGCGTGATGACCGTCGTCTTGCCCGTGCCCACGCCCGCAACGATGAGGAGCGGTCCGTCGGCATGCGTGACGGCCTCCCGCTGCCGTTCGTTCAGATCGGACAAGAGATCCGTGGCGCACCTCCGCAGCCGCAGGCCGGCCGGTCGGCCTTCTCTATCCGGTGACTCGCATTCAAACAAAAGGGGAAGCCGTAGCTTCCCCTTTCCTCATCTGTAGGCTGCCCGCAGGCAGCAAGCCTTTCCGGCCCTACCTCTTCGTCGCGGCGGCCTTCTTGGCGACGATGTCCTTCAGGTTCTTCCCGGCCTTGAAGGCGGGAACGACCTTGGCCGGGGTCTTGATGCGCTGCCCGGTCTGCGGGTTCATCCGCGTCGTCGCCTTGCGCTTCCGGGTCTCGAACTTCCCGAACCCGGTGATGATGACTGGCTCATTCTTTGCCAGTGCCTGCGTGATCACATCGACCACGCCATCGAGCGCCGCCCGTGCATCCTTCTTGGTGAGCCCGGTGCCCTTCGCCAGCTTCTCGACGAGTTCTGCCTTGTTCACGTCGTACCCCCTAGGTATGAGGATCTGCCGCCAGTATGGCAACGAACGATGCCGTTGTCAAGTCTGCATCGCAGTGTGTGCGGCGCTTTCTGGCTGTGTGGCAGAGGAAAGCGGCTTCCCTACGCTCATACACAGCCACCCGCGAGAAACGCCCAGCCGTTGCCGCGCGCCGCCTATCGGCTCTTGGGGTTGCCGAGGACCTCCACGAAGGCGTCCTCGAGAATGTCCATGCCTTCGTCGATCTGCTCGTCGGTGATGACGAACGAGACGAGGACGCGGAGTACGTTCCCCTGTAGGCCGGCCGTCGGGAAGATGGCCCCATGGGCGAGCGCCGTCTGGGCGATCCTGCCGGCGATGTCCTTCGCCGGCTCCTTCGTCGTGCGGTCCTTCACGAGTTCGATGGCGACCATCGCTCCCAGGCCGCGGACGTCGCCGACAACGTCGAAGCGCTCCGCGAGGCGACGGAAGCGCGCCTGGATCCGGTCGCCGACGTGGGTTGCACGCGCGAGCAGCCCTTCTTCGTCGATCGTTCGGATGACCTCGATCGCGGCGCGGCACGCTAGCGGATTCCCGGCGTACGTTCCGCCGATCGCACTCGCGATGGGCGCGTCCATGATGGCGGCGCGGCCGACGACGCCGGACAGCGGGAGTCCGGATGCGAGGGACTTGGCGATGCAGACGAGATCGGGCTCTGCGCCGAAGTGCTCGAACGCGAAGAACTTCCCCGTGCGTCCTACTCCGGACTGGACCTCATCGAAGACAAGGACGAATCCGTACTTGTCGGCCAGTGTTCGCAAGAACGGGAGGAACCACGCGGGCGGGACGAGGAATCCCCCCTCGCCGATCACCGGCTCGATGACCATCGCCGCGACCTCGGCGGGGTCGACGAGCGACAGGAGCGAGGACTCGATCTCCTCCGGCGTGACGTGCTTGCGGTACTCGTAGGGGTACGGCAGGCGATAGACGTCGGACGCGAACGGTCCGAACCCCGTCTTATAGGGCTTCGCCTTGTGCGTCATCGTCATCGTCAGGAGCGTTCGCCCGTGGAAGGCGTTCTCAAACACGAGGACGGACTTGCGCTTCGTATACGCGCGCGAGATCTTGACGGCGTTCTCGATCGCTTCGGCGCCGCTGTTGAAGAACGCTGCTTTCTTGTCGCCGGAGATCGGTGTGTGCGCACACAGCGCCTCGGCCAGCTCGACGAGCGGCTCGTACGGCACCGCGGTGAAATCCGTATGGAGGAAGTGGTCGATCTGGTCGTGCAG
>CAIOLV010000129.1 GCA_903859225.1 uncultured bacterium | reverse complement strand
GGGACCGCAAGCGCCATCGCGCGCCGAATGCGCTGTCCGCGAAGGAATCCGAGCAGCGGGACGAGGACCACGTAGAGCCCGGTGAGGAACCCGGCCTTCCCCGCCGTCGTCGAGACGAGGCCGATCTGCTGCAAGTTCGCGGCCAGCGTGAGGATGAGCCCTGCGGCGAGAAGACCCATCAGACTTCGCCGGTCGAGCGGCCGACGCGGCGCGCCGACGCGCCGACGCAGTGCGCCGCTACGGCGGCGCAGAAGGAACGGCAGGAGGACGAGAACGCCGAGCAGGACGCGAATCCCGTTGAATAGGAACGGCCCGACATGTTCCATCCCCGCGCGTTGGGCGACGAAGGCGAAGCCCCAAATGGCGGCGGCGAGCAGCAATAGCCCGCTCGCGCGCTGTCTCTCGTCCATCACGAGCCGCATTCTACCGCGCGTCGCTCGGCGACGGCCGTCGCGACATCGGATGGAGCCTTTGCCCGATCGCGGGGGGACACGAGACCCAAACTGCGACGGGGCGCACATCTACCCTGGAATGCAGAATCCCCGGAGGTGGCTGTGTCCTTCGACATCGCAGTCCTGCTGAAGCTGCTCTTATCGATCGCCCTGGGAGGGCTCGTCGGCCTTGAGCGACAAGCGCACGGACGAGCCGCGGGATTGCGCACCCACATCCTGGTGTGCCTTGGGTCGACACTTGCCATGGTCGTCACGCAGTCGTTCGGCGCGGGCGTGGATCCGGGCAGAGCCCTCGCGGGCATCCTTACGGGAATCGGCTTTCTCGGCGCAGGCGTGATCGTGAAGTCGAACGAAATCGTCCGCGGACTCACGACGGCCGCCTGCGTCTGGTTCGTCGCCGCGCTCGGCGTCGTCGTCGGACAGGGGCTCTACCTCATCGCCGGAGTCAGCACGGCACTCGTGCTCATCGTCCTGACTCTTCTGTCGTGGTTCTCGCACAAGGTGCCGACCGTCAGCTACCACACGGTCGTCGTCCGAGCGAGCACCCCGCAGGCCGTTGTCCTCGATGAGCAGTGCCGCTCAGTGTTTCAGAACGAGGGCTTCCGCATCATCGCGGTTTCGAGCCGAATCGGGAAGCAGCCCGACTTGACCGAACTGACGTTCCGGCTTCGCACCCGCAAGGCGCCCGACATCGTGCGGATGACGCAACCCCTTCTCGCCATCCCCCACGTGGTCCAGGCCGACTGGGACTAGGCGCGCCCGACCCCTAATCGTTGAGCTTCTCGGCCCGCCCGCGGCCGCCCGATTTCCGCCGCGCGGGCCGGACGTCGTCCGCCGGGAGGCAGTAGACCCAGTAGCGATTCCCCTCCGGGCGCCCTTTCGCCGGGATCTCGGCCGGAGTCCCGAGGCCGTGGATCTCATGCTCGAACCCGGGGAACCGGTCGTCGAATGCTTCCAGCCCTTCGAGGTACGCACAGACCGCCGCGTTCGCCTCTTCTCCCGGCATGAGCACCGGAATGCCCGGGGGATACGGGACGAGGCCGACCGCGACGACGCGCCCCTCGAGTTCGTCCATCGGCACGCGCTCGACCTTGTTCTTGACCAGCGCCCGGTACGCCGCTCGTGCGGTGGTACGCTGCGCGGGCTGGTTGTCCGGATGCCGTAGCGCACGCTCTTTCTGGCAGATCTGCGTCTCGCGCAGGAAGCGGTGCATTTCGAGGCACAGGTCGTACAGCGTCTTCTCGCCACCGTAGCGGTCAGGGTAGTACTCACCGAGATACGGAATGGCCTCGGAGAGCGGCACGCGCGTGTCGTACATGTGCTTGAACTCGAACAGCGCGCTGACGAGCGTGCCCCACTTTCCCTTCGTGATGCCGAGCGAGAAGAGGAAGAGGACCGTGTAGTGGCCGGTCTTCTCCACCACGATGCCCTCGGAGTCAAGGAACGCGGTGACGACCGGAGCCGGGATGAACGCTTGCGCCGGCACGTCGGGGAGGGCGGGCTCCGCATCCGGATCGAGAAGCGAACCGTTCGGAGCAATCCCCGGAGTGATGAGCGTGACCTTGATGGGATCGAGCAGGCAGTACCCGGACGTGAGTCCCTTGAAGCCGTGCCATGCTGCGCCCGGCTC
>CAIOLV010000128.1 GCA_903859225.1 uncultured bacterium | reverse complement strand
GGCGAGAGCGAGGAACGCCTCTCGCCGATCGATCGGCCCGGCGTCGAGGCAGGCGGCGATGAGGTCCGCGGCCGACGCTGCTGCCAGGCGGGCCCGCGCCTCTGCCCGCGCCTCCTCGACGTCGACGCGCGCCGCGACGAGTCCGTCGAGTTCTCCCGTGCGGCCCGCGACGCGCACGAGCCATTGGGCCTCCGTCGCGTTGTAGCCGGCGACTTGCAGGCGCTCGATAGATGCGCTCCTGGACTCGGGCTTGACCCGCTCGACGCGGCTGCGCGACACGATCGTCGGCAAGAGGTCGCCCGTGTGCTCCGCAATGAGTGCGAAGACCATTCCGCGCGTCGGCTCCTCGAGGATCTTGAGCAGAGCGTTCGACGCTTCGGGTGTCAGGTCCTCGGCGTACGGCGCGAGACACGCCTTGCGGTCGGCCTGCACGGGGGAGAACTGGGCCATGCGGATGACGTCGCGGACCTGATCGATGCCGATCTTCTCCTTGCCGCCCGGCGGCAGGAGTTCCATGACGTCGGGGTGCAGGCCGCGTTGCGCGAGCGCGTGATCCTGCGGCCGGTCGGACACGAGCGGCCCGACAAGGCGGCGGCCGACGGCCAGGCGGTCGACGCGCGGCGGGACCAGAAACAGAGTGGCCGCGGCGGGCGTCGCGGCGCCAGGAGCGAGCGATGCAGGCGAGGAAAGGGCCCTTCCGGTCGCGATCATGGTCTGCTCAGGGTAGCACGGCCTCGTCGGGGGCGCAATCGTCGTCGAGGTCTGCGATCACCGTTTCGACGAAGTCTGCAATGCGGTCGAAGTCTCGCGCTCCGAATTGGCGAACCCCGTCGGGCAGAGCGGCGTGCTCGTCTGTCACCACCGCGAGGACGTCGATCTCGCCTGCCAGGGGCTCGCGACGCAGGTCGCGCCCCCGGCGGAAGACCTCGATCTTCGGCCACGGCCCGGCCTTGTAGCCCTCGATGAGAACGAGGTCGCAACCGGCAAAGAGCGCGTCGAGCTCGCTCTCCAAGTCGTCGGTCTCGCCATGCTCGAAGTAGAGGGCCGACGCCGTCTCGCCGCGAAGCAGCGTGCGGACAGCGCCGGCCTCCAGATGGAGCGCGCTGTCCGTTCCCGGCACGTCGACCTCCTCAAGTTCGGGTGCGTGCTTGACCGTGCCGACGCGGTAGCCGCGCTCGGCGAGCCGCTTCGTCACCTCAACGACGACGCGCGTCTTTCCGCTCTCATGGTGACCGATGAAGGCGACCGCGGGAATCACGCCGTGCCTCGCCCGACCCACTCGGTGCAGTCGTCGAGCCCGAGGGCTCGCAGGGTCTTCACCGTGGGACCGCGGCCGCTGTAGCCGCGCGCCTTGTAGTAGGCGGCCACGGCGGCCTTCATGTCTTTCGCCGGGATCGGATGGCCGGCGCTGGCGCCGCGCGGAAGAGGCTCGGCGAAGCGTGTCGGCAGCCCGTCGGTCTCGCGCGTGTGGCCGGCTCGCGCGCTCAGAAGGCGGAGGAGAGCGTAGGCGCGGGCGCCGATCGCCTGCATCTCCGCCGCGTCCACCTTGAGCCCGGTGGCCGCTTCGAGCAACGAGCGGATCGCGGGCACGTTGTACCCAGGCCCTGTCTCGCTCATCGTGAAACAGCAGAGAACGAGCGAATTCGTGAACGACCGGAGGTTCTCGAAGACGATCGACGGCTCGATCTTGTCGAGGAGCGTGAACCGGCTGTACGTCTGCGTGACGCCGAGCTCGGGACACGGGTTGTCGCGCTCGAGCATCGAGTCGTGCATGCCCTCGAGGTGGCTTGCCCCGCGCGGCGTCGTGGCGTACGAAAGCCCCATGCCCTGCTTCCCACGCGGCTCGTGCATCGGCAGCTCTGCGCCCTTGATCGTCATGGCGAAGTCGGCGCCGATCTCGCGGGCGTAGATCTCGAGCCCGTCGGCGAGCCGATCGCCGATCCCCTCGCGGCGGGCGAGCGCGTGGACGACGCCGACGATGGCCATCGGGTCGCCCCAGGCGATCTCCTCGTCGATCAGCCCCTTCTCGCTCGCCTCCATGAGGAACGCGACGGCGACTCCGGCCGAGATCGTGTCGAGTCCGTAGTCGTTGCAGAGCTGGTTCGCGAGCGCGATCGCGGCGAGGTTGCCGTTGTGGCACAACGAGCCGAACGCGGCCAGGGTCTCGTACTCCGGGCCGCCGAAGTCCGGCAGGACGTCGACGCCGTCGAACGCCGTCTTCACGATGCGCTTGCAGCGAATCGGGCAGCCGGCGCACGTGTCGCGCCCGACGAGGATCGTGTCGTGCATTCGCTCGCCGCCGATGGCCTCGGCCTGATCGAACGTCCCCTCGCGGAAGTTGTCGGTCGGCAGAATGCCCTGCTCGGACAGCCAGACGAGGCCCGAGCCCGTGCCGTACTCGCCGAATCCCTTCCACCCTTCGTTGATGTAGCTCTTGGCGTGCTCGGCGCGCTCGTCCGCGAACCGGTCCGGATCGTGGAGCGTCTTCTCGATGCGTCCGCGGACGACGACGGCCTTCAGGAGCTTCGACCCCATTACCGCCCCGAGTCCGGGCCGTCCGGCCGAGCGGGTGCGGTCGTTGATGATGCACGCCTGCGACACGAGGATCTCCCCCGCCGGACCGATCGAGCTGACGCGGGAGCCGGGATACCGCGCGACGAGCGTCTTCTCCGTCTCGCCCGTGCCGCGGCCCCACAGGTCGCTGGCCGGTACGAGCTCCGCCTTTCCGTCCAGGAGCGTGAGGAGGACGGGCTCTGCTGCGCGGCCGCGGACGATGATGCCGTCGAAGCCCGAGCGGCCGAGCTCGTGTCCGAAGTGGCCGCCGGCGTAGGAGTCCGCGACGGCGCCCGTCTTCGGCGACACGGCGAGCACCGCGTGCCGCCCGCCTCCGACGACGCCGGTTCCCTGGAACGGTCCGGTGGCGAAGACGAGGAGGTTCTCCGGGCCGAAGGGATCGACGCGCTCCGGCAGCTCCTCGAGCAGGAGGCGCGCTGCGAGGCCCTTGCCGCCGAGCAGACGCTGGCGCCACGAGTCGGGGATCGTGTACTCACCGATCGTCCTGCTCGTCAGATTGACGTCGAGGTACTTCCCGTGTGCGCCCTTCATCGCTGCCTCCTTGGTTGAGCCATCCATTGTACCCCGTGCCCGTTCGCACCCTACCGTCGGGGGGGGGCGCGTGTTCAGGTTCAACTCACGTCCTGTTCCAGGGCACGCCGTGCCCATTCGCCCCCACGGCCAGGAGGGCGCGTGCGTTCAGGTCCAACTTGCGTCCTGTCATCGGGGCACGCTGTTGCGGCGCGCCTCGGAGCTCTCTACCTTGTGTGCCATTGCCTGCGGCGCGCTGCGGTCATCCACCGGGATTGCGACTCTCGTTCGTGCACCGGATAATGCGGCAGACTTCCGTAGACAACCGAGGTGCAGATGAAAACGTTGTCCTCCGTGCTTCGCGACACGACAAAGAAGTTTCCCCAGCGGCCGGCCATCCTCGACCCGAGCGGACGGTCGCTCACCTACGCCGAACTCGACCGGGAGGCGAGCCGCCTCGCGCGCGGCCTCCTCGATCTCGGCGTCGGCAAGGGCGACAAGGTCGGCCTGTGGATGCCCAATAACCCCGAGTGGGTGATCGCCTACTTCGCCATTGCCCGGATCGGCGCCGTCGTCGTCCCGATGAACACGCGCTACAAGACCCACGAGGTCGAGTACATCCTCGGGAACTCCGAAGCGACGACCCTGTTTGCCGTCGACTCGTTCGTCGGCATCGACTATCCCACGATGATCGACGAGATCCGTTCGAAGCTGCCGAACCTGAAGCACGTCGTCATCGTCGGAAAACCGGGAAAGAACATGCGGGCGTGGGACGACGTCGTCGCTCGCGGCACGAAGCTCCTTGCCGATGGCAGGCTCGAGGCGCGCGAGAAGACGTGCAAGGCAGAGGACAACGTCTTCATCCTCTACACCTCGGGCACGACGGGCAACCCGAAGGGCGCGATGCTGTCGCACCACAACATCGGGCACAACGGCGAGCAAGTCACCGAGGTCCTGCACGCGAACGAGAAGGACGTGTTCCTGCTCGCGGTCCCGTTCTTCCACTGCTTCGGGTGCGTCATGGGGATCGCCGGAGCGATCACGTGGGGCGCGTCGATCGTGCCGATGGCCGTGTTCAAGCCGGCTGAGGCACTCGAGCTCGTCGAGCGGTTTGGCGTCACCGTGCTCTACGGCGTGCCGACCATGTTCGTGCTCGAGCTGGAAGAAGTCCGCAAGGGCAAGCCCGACGGCTCGACGTATCAGATCTCGACCCTGCGCACCGGGATCATGGCCGGAGCGCCGTGCCCGGTCGAAGTCATGCGCGGCACGATGAACGAGATGCACTGCAACGTCTCGATTGCCTACGGCCTCACCGAGGCGTCGCCCGTCATCACGATGACGCAATTCGACGATCCGATCGAGCGCCGCACCGAGACCGTCGGCCGCGCGCTCGGAGGCATTGAGGTCAAGATCGCCGACGACGACTGGAAGTCCGTTGGGACCGGCGAGACGGGCGAGCTCGCCTGCCGCGGCTACAACGTCATGATGGGCTACTACAAGATGCCCGACAAGACGGC
>CAIOLV010000127.1 GCA_903859225.1 uncultured bacterium | reverse complement strand
GTTCCCTTCGACCTCGAAGACGCCGGTCTGGAAGATCGCATGCGTCTCCTCGTCGCACCAGCCATACCGTGCGATGGGATGAACGATCAGGGTCTCGTGGTGGGAATGGCCGCCGTACCCGACGCTCTGCCTCCGTATGATCCCGGGAAGCGAGACATTCACTCTCTCGGACTGATCCGTGAGATTCTGGACCACGCGGCAACGCTCCGCGAGGCGCTCGCCGCGATGGACGAGTTCAACGTCCACATGGTCGGAGGACCGGCCATCCACTACCTCATCGCGGATCGATTCGGGCACGCAGCCGTTGTCGAGTTCTATCTCGGACAGCGGGTCGTATTGTCGCGGGACGACCCATGGCTGGCAGCAACGAACTTCCTCCTGGGCCCCTTGGAACCGAACGTTGAAGGACAATGCTGGCGCTACGATCGCCTTGGCGAGCGCCTGACGGCCGTTGGGGGGAGTCTGGACGTTTCCCAGGCCATGGCGCTGCTCAAGGAAGTGAGCGTGACCGGGACACAGTGGTCCGCTGTCTACGACATGGCCAATTGCGCCATCCATGTGGCCATGGGAAGGAACTACGGGAACGCGTATTCCTTCACCGTCTTCGGCGACGCCTTGCAGTGAGCCCGCCCGGCTGGCTCCGCAAGGATGGACGTTGGCGGTCCAGAACGCGCGGCAGGAGCCAGCACGTCCACTGCGCGGCGAACCCTGCGCCGCGACCATCCACAACGCCCTGGTGGACTACTTCCGAACTGCCCGTTCCGTTCGAGAGCAGTCCTGTCTGGCTCCCCGTGTAGGACTCGAACTACTGCGACCGAGGAAGGCTGTTGTTGCCAATTCGCCTCCAGTGCTGTCTCCGAGTCCGAGTCCACCGTGGCGTGCCAAGTTGCAGTGTGCGGTATCGCGCCGCTACCTCCTGGGTACTGAGCGAAGATAGCTCTCCGGATTTGGCAGTTGGCTCCCGCCTTCGCCCTCTCGTGAGACGCTGCGGCGACGAGGGACGGCCACCCTGGCCTCCGTTCGGCTCACGGAACCAAGGAGGGCGCTGCGATGGACGCGAGGATCGTTGTCGAGCACGGTGACAAGAAGCTCTGCGCGATCCACCGAATCTGCGGTTCGGGGTCGAAGGCGCTCGTCATCATGGCGCATGGCGGTCCGGGCGGCGACAAGCGCGGGCCGCTCGGTCTGTTTGACATTCTCGCGGAGAAGCTTGACACCCAACTTCGGGTCTCGAGTCTGCGGTTCGACTTCCTCGGCTACGGCGAGAGCGACGGGACTCCGCTCGACCTCACGCTCCGATCGCGCGCTCTCGAACTCGGCTCCGTCATCGCGTGGGCGGTCGAGCGGGGCTACAACCGGCTCGCCCTCGTCGCGGAGAGCCTCGGCGCGTCAGTGGCTCTTTGGGCCGAGTGTCCGGAGATCGATGTCCTGGTCTTCCTTTGGCCGGCCATCGTCCTCTCGGACACGGATCTGAAGGCGTACTTCACTCCCGAGCGGCAGGCGGAGCTGACCGAAAAGGGCTTCATCCTCGATGGCAACATCCCAGTCTGCGCCGAGTTTGTCCACGAATGCCGTGAGTCCAATCTCGCGCCGGCGCTCGATCGAATTCGCGTACCGACTCTGATCGTGCACGGCGACGCCGACCAGTGCGTTCCGGTAGCTCAAGCGCAGATGGCGCATGGCCGCATCCGCTCTCCGAAGAAGCTCGTCATCGTGGCCGGCGGCGGACACAGTCTCGGACGCTCTGCCGAACGCGCGCTCGTCCTCGAGACCGTGACGGACTGGATCGGGCGACATCTCCTCGACGGGCGAGAGCCTCATGAGAGGAAGCCGGCTCTCTAGACAGGCCACGCTCTGCAGGTCCTTGGACGGCGCAAGACCGCGGCGCTGCCTACGATCTTCCTAGTCTCCTTGCGCCACGATGACATCGAGGGGCCCATCCGGGCGCAGGTACCGAGCGGCCGAAGAAGAGAGCGGGGCCGACGCATCGACCCCGCCCATACCGAGCCTGAGACTTCGTCCTGCTAGTCCTTGTAGATGTTCCAGATGTCGATGTCCATCGTGACATCGAGCTTCAGACCGTGCACGTTCGGAAGCCGCGCGGTGACCATTTCGTCGGTCATCGACCAGAGCGGAATCCACGGCACATCCTGGGTGCTAAGGATCTGGATCGCCTGGTACAGTTTTCCGCGCTTCACGGTGTCCACGGTAGCGCGGGCCACTTCCATGATGTCCTTGTAGGCCTGGTAGTTCGGATGGTAGTCAAAGTACGTGCCCATCGACTCCGGGCCGTCGGTCGTCCAAGGTCCGAGGAAGTTGGACGTCTCGAGGTAGTCCGGGTGCCATCCGAATAGGAACATCCCGAAGGCTCCCGAGGACACCTGGTCGAGATAGCCACCCCACTCCAACGCCTCGATGTTGACCTGGATCACTCCCGTCTCCTCAAGGCTCGCCGCAACGACGGTCGCGACGTCGGCTTCAAACGTCCCGTAGTGGGACGAGGTGTACGGGAGACTGAGCACCAAGGGATTCTGCTCGTTGTAGCCTACCGTAGCGAGAAGCTGACGTGCTTTCGCTAGATCGCGTTCAGGGAACGTCGGGAGCGCGCCGAAGAACGGAGGATCGACGTTCGGGACCATCGTGTAGATCGGCTGGACCGTACCGCCAAAGACCTGGGAAATGATCGCGCCGCGGTCGACCGCGTAGCAGATCGCCTGGCGAACGAACGGGTTGTCGACCGGCGGGTTCGTCACGTTGAACGCGAGATAACGGATTCCGGGGCTCGGCGGCCACGATTCGATGACCACCTGCGGGTTGCTCTTGAGGTCGGTGATGTCCTCCGGGTTCAGCGTGCGGAATGCTACGTCGACCTCACCAGATTCGATCGCCGCGCGAAGCGCCGATGCGTCGGAGTAATGCCGCTCAACCACGTACTGCGACACGGGCTGCTTGCCGTAATAGGTGGGATTGGCTTCGTACTTGACGTACTGGTCGGGAACGTACTCCACCAGCTTGTACGGTCCGCATCCCGCGTAGCGCCCTCGGTCGAACTCGTCGCCGGGAGCTGCTGCCGAAGAGTAGATCATTGCCGGGGCGATCTGATTGGTCATCGCGAGCAGGAACGTGACGTCGGGCTGCTTGAGCGTGATCTGGACCGTGAGGTTATCGAGCACGGAAATCGTCTTGATCACGTAGATCAAACTGACGGCGCCCTTGGGCCCGTCCTGCCGTAGCGTCCTGTCCAGCGAGAACTTGACTGCGTTCGCGTCGCACACCGTCCCGTCCGTGAACACGATCCCGGGGCGGATGTGGAACGTGTACACCGTGCCGTCGTCAGAGACGTCCCACGACTGGGCGATGGCGCCTTCCAGTTCCAACGTGTCGTCATTGAGCTTCAAGAGCGCGTCGCACGTCGCTCGGAGCACGTGCCAGCTGTACATGTCCCAGCTGTTTGCGAACGAGAGCTCATCCACCGTATCGATGGTGCCGATGATCAGCGGCGTGTTCGCGCCGAACGCGGCCATGGAGCCGATCAAGAGGCCCGCCAAGAGCACAAACCCGATGAATCTTGACATCTTCCCTACCTCCTTGCAGATACAGCGCCACACCTTGTGGAAGTCCACGAGCCTACAAGCACCACCTCCCCGCAGAGGCCTATCTGAGACTCCCTTTCTGCATGCACGCTACCTCCTGTCAGGCATCGAAGTCAAACATGCTTCCGTCTGCGCTTTGGGTTCACGAGGTCGCTGATCCCCTCGCCGATGAGGCCGAACCCGAGCGAAAGCGTGATGATCATCAGACCGGGAAACGTGATCAGCCACCACGATCCAGACTGCAGGTATTTCTGGCCGTTCTGGATGTCGAACCCCCAGTCCGGCGCCGGCGGCGGTAGCCCGAACCCGAGGAACGACAAGGCGGCCACGGTCAGGATCGCATCCGCTAGGTTGAACGACGAGACCGCCATGATGGCGTTCACCGTATTGGGCGCAACATGTCGCAGGACAATGCGTGTCCGACTGGCGCCGACGGCCTTGATCGCCTCGATGTAGGTCGTCTCGCGAACCTGCATTGACTCCGCCCGGGCAACGCGGAAGTACGTCGGGATGTAGACCACTCCCACGGCCCAGATCATTGGACCGATTCCGGCGCCGAACATGGCCACCATGAGGATGGCGAGGATGAGCGACGGGAAGGCGTAGACAGCGTCCATGACCAGCGAGAGGATGCGGTCCAGCCAGCCGCCCGAGTATCCCGAGATCCACCCGAGGACCGACCCGGAGATCATGCTGAGTGCGAGTCCGGCAAATGCCACGATGAGGGATGCGTACCCCCCGCCGAGAATGCGGCTGAACACATCTCGCTGCAGTTGGTCGGTTCCCATCCAATGCGAGGGAGACGGCCCTTCAAGGCGCGGCGCATCGCGGTAGAGCGTCGGGCTGTAACCGTTCAGCGAAGGCCAGATGTTCGCGACGGCCGTCATCAGCAGGAACGCGATGACGATGACCAGGCCGACCTTCAGAACGGTCTGCCTGTGCAAGGCGATGCGTCCGCGGCCGATGGCTCGGATGAGGCCGAGGACCCCAGAGGTCAGGAACGACCGACGGATTTCGTCTCTCTCTGGAGTGTCGCTCATCTAGTACCTCACCCGTGGATCGATGATCGAGTAGAGCAGATCGACAAAGAGGTTGATTGCCGAGATGAAGAGGGCGATGAAGACGACGCTGCCCTGAATGGCGGTGTAGTCGCGGGCGTTGATCGACCGGATCAAGTAGCTGGCTATTCCTGGCCAGGAGAAGACGTGTTCCGTGAGGACCGCGCCGCCCATAAGCACGGCGAGCTCCAACCCGAAGACCGTGACGATCGGGATCAGCGCATTGCGGAGCGCGTGACGCAGGACCACCGTCCGCTCAGGCAGTCCCTTGGCGCGCGCGGTTGTCACGTAGTCTTGATCTAGGACCTCCAGCATGCTCGCGCGGCTCATGCGCCCGAGAAGCCCAGTTGTCGCGATGCCGAGCGTCAGCGCCGGTAGCGCGAGGTGCCGCAGAACGTCGATGAGTGCCTTCCCGTCCCAGTGAAGAATGGCGTCGATCACGTAGAACCCTGTGATGGGTTCGAAGCTAAACGCCATCTGGCCGCCCAGGCGGCCGGTGACCGGCAGCCACCCAAGCTTCACAGAGAAGAAGACCTGGAACATCAGGCCGAGCCAGAACACCGGCACGGCGAATGATGCGATGTGAAAGATGCGAACCGCGTGGTCGGTTGGATGGTCGGCGCGCGTTGCAGCAAGGACCCCGGTGGAGAAGCCCAGGATCGCAGCGACGATCAGGCCGAACAACGCGAGCTCGATCGTGGCGGGAAACCGGGAGAACAGTTCCTGAAGCACCGGAGTGCTCGTGCGCAGCGAGACCCCGAAATCGCCTCGGAAGACACCGCTGATGTAGATCCCATACTGGACGAGAATCGGCTTGTCGAAGCCCAGTTCCGCACGCTTGGCGGCCTTGAGTTCCTCGGAGACCGGGCGGCCGCCGTACACCATGGAGATGGGGTCGCCGGGGATAACGCGGATGACGAGGAAGATCACGGTGAGCAGGACGAAGATCATCGGGATGGTCAAGAGCAGTCGTTGAAGCGCATAGCGAAGAAGCCCGCTCACAGCTGGATCCCTCCTGCACTTTGTGCGCCTCCATCTCGAATCGGCTGGAGGGACAGCTCTTCGCCGCGATGGCATGCCACGAAGTGGTCATGACCGACGTCGCGATAGAGTGGCGCATCGTTTCTACAGATCTCCAACGCGTAGCGACACCGCGGGTGGAAGTGGCAGCCAGTCGGCGGCGAAATCGGGCTGGGGACATCGCCCTCGAGGATCATGCGCTCGACCGCATAGTCGGGCTCGGGCACGGGGACCGCGGATACGAGGGCCTCGGTATACGGGTGCTTTGGCTCTGCGAATAGCTGCTCCGTCGACGCAAGCTCGACAATTCTGCCGAGGTACATGACGGCGACCCGATTGCTGATGTGCTTCACGACGGACAGGTTGTGCGCGATGAACAGGTAGGTGAGGCCGAACTCGCGCTGCAGGTCCTCGAGAAGGTTGAGCACCTGTGCCTGAATCGACACGTCGAGAGCCGACACCGGCTCGTCACACACGATGAGCTGCGGCTCGAGGACGAGCGCGCGGGCGATGCCGATTCGCTGGCGCTGCCCGCCCGAGAACTCATGGGGATACCTTCGCATGTGCTCCGGCTTCAGGCCCACCGCGGCGAGGACCTCGCGGACGCGGTTCACGCGCTCCTGTGAGCGCGCCATTCGATGCACAGCCAGCGGCTCGCCGACGATGGACCCAACCGTCATCCGCGGATTGAGCGACGAGTACGGGTCCTGGAAGATGATCTGCATGTCGCGTCGCAGAGCCTTCATCTCACGACGCGACGCGCTCACTACGTTGACCGCGAGCGCATTCACGGCACCCTCTTGCGCCATTCGGCGACTCCGGAACACGATCTGCCCCGCCGTCGGCTCGACGAGGCGAAGGATCGCTCGGCCGGCCGTCGTCTTCCCGCACCCGCTCTCGCCTACGAGCCCAAGCGTCTCCCGCTCCTGGATGCGGAGGTCAATCCCGTCTACCGCCTTGACGAGCCCGCGGAGGCGGCGGAGACCCTTCTGCCGAACGGGGAAGTGCTTCGTCAGTCCAGTAACCTCAAGCAGAGCGTCCTCCGTGGTGGCCAGCGGGATCACCTCCACCCTCGAAGCTTCCGGCGCACCAGATGGATGTCCGAATAGTGGAGCCAGCACGCCGCCTCGTGCCCCGGCGCCGTGGTGATCAACGGTGGCATGGTCGTTCGACAGATTCCCATTCGCTGAGGGCAGCGCGGCTCGAAACCGCACCCGGGCGGCGCGTCGCTCGGATCCGGAACGATCCCTTCGATCGGCACGAGTCGCTCCTTGCTTCGCGTGAGCGACGGAATGGATCGCATCAGCCCTTGCGTGTACGGGTGCTTCGGCGCGTGGAAGATCTCGTGGACCGGTGCCGCCTCCACGATGCGCCCGAGGTACATCACGGCG
>CAIOLV010000126.1 GCA_903859225.1 uncultured bacterium | reverse complement strand
GGAGCCGCTGGGCGAGGTGAACGACATGATCGACCGCTTCCCTTCGGTCGATCTCATCGGCGTTGGGGCCGTCAGCGGGAATCCGTCGGACATCCTCGACCTCACCGCCGTGCCGCCGCGCGCCCTTCGCGGGCGCCTTCCGGCATCTCTCTGGACATCGCCGGCACCGCGCGGCGACTAGGAGAGCCAGAGCACGGCCACTCCCCCCACGGCCAGCACCGTTCCCGCCACCGACCGCCACGTGATCCGCTCGTGAAAGGCGAGCGCGCTCAGCGGCAGAAGGAACACGGGGGTGAGTGCCATCAGCGTGGACGCCACGCCGACGCGGGAGTTCGCCAGCGCGACGAGCGACAGGGTCACTCCCAACACAGGTCCGACCATCGCGCCCGCCGCCGTGGCGCCGGCAGCCGTACGGTCTCGGAGCCCGCGGAACGTCTCGCGCCACTCTCCGCGCGGCAAAGCGAGAATCCAAGCGGCCACCGTCGCAGCGAAGATCTGCAGGACGTTGGTCGACAAGACCGGGAACCCGCCGCTCATTCCCTTCACGGACAAGAGATAGCGCGCCGACTGGGCGACGACGGTCCCGAGCGCGAACAGCACGCCAAGCTTGGGGTTACGCGACCCAACGCCGTCCTCGGCCTGAGACCGCACGCTGACGATGAGGGCGACCGCAGACACCGTCACGGCCACCCCAAGGAACTGCATCCACGAGAGTCGCTCCCCCAGGGTGATCCAGGCCAAGAATGCGCTCGCCACCGGGACGAGCGCCGTGACGACCGACGTCCGGTGCGGCCCCAGGTGATAGAGCGCGCGGAAGAGGAAGGCGTCGGCGATCGTGAATCCGACAACGCCGGAGAGACTGAGCCACAGCCACCGCGATGCGTCCGCTCCCGTCGGCAGCGGAACGCCGTACACCGCGAAGTGGGCGGCGGCAAGGATCACGACCGCGAACAGGAGCCGCATCCGGTTCACCCGGTCTGCGCCGATCCGCCGAACTGCGGCCGTGAACGCGAGGTAGCTCCCCGACCAGAGCGCCGCCGTCGCGAGGGCCGCCCACTCGCCGAGGTGCGCCATGCTTCTACCCTAGCCGCGCGCCGCCGGCGCGAACCGAGCGATGAAGTGGCGCAGGGGGCCCGCCCCTTCCATGATTCGGTACCCCGGAAGGCGGTCGCGCTCGCGGCACACCGTCGCCGCCGCCTCCGCGACCACGTCGAAGTGGTCCCGCACGTAGACGTGTCGAGGGATCGCGAGACGCACCAGTTCAAGCTTCGGATACACCGGACGGCCCTTCTCGTCCTCGTAGGCAAACATGACGCTGCCGATCTCCACTCCGCGCACTCCCCCCTCGAGGTAGAGCGCATTGGTCACGGCAAGGGCCGGGAACTGCGCCTGCGGGAAGTCGGGAAGAAGCCCCATGGCATCGATGTAGACCGCGTGACCGCCCACCGGCTCGAGGATCGGTACCCCTCGGCTCCGCAGACCCGCAGCGAGATACCGCGTGTCACCGATGCGATCGGCGAGGTAGTGCAGGTCGAGGGCTTCGTAGAGCCCAACGGCGATGCAGTCGAGGTCACGCCCGGCGAGCCCGCCGTACGATGTGAATCCCTCCATGAGGATCAGGCGATCGCGAGCCTTCTCGAACAAGGCAGTATCGTTCAGCGCGAGGATCCCGCCAATGTTGGCGAGCCCATCCTTCTTGGCGCTCATCGTCATGCCGTCAGCGAGCGCGAACATCTCCCGCGCGATGTCGATCGGCGCCTTGTCCCCGTACCCCGCCTCGCGCTCGCGAATGAAGTACGCGTTCTCCGCGTAGCGGCAGGCGTCGATGATCAGCGGGAGTCCGCGCGCGTGCGCGATGCGACTCACCTCGCGAACGTTGGCGAGAGACACCGGCTGGCCGCCGCCACTGTTATTGGTGACCGTGATCATGACAAACGGGACGCGGTCGGCTCCGGCCTCGTCCAGCACGCGCTCGAGCTTCGCGAGATCCATGTTGCCCTTGAACGGGTGCTCGATGCGCGGGTCGAAGGCCTCGTCGATGACGCAATCCATGGGACGACCGCCGTTTGCCAGAATGTTGGCGCGCGTCGTGTCGAAATGCATGTTGCTCGGCACAATCTGCCCAGGACGGACGGCAGCGGAGAACAGGACGTTCTCTGCGGCGCGCCCCTGGTGCGTCGGCAGGACGTAACGGAATCCGAAAATGTCGTCGGCCGCGGCGCGGAAGCGTTCGTAGCTCCGGCTCCCGGCATAGGCTTCGTCGCCCCGCATCATCGCCGCCCACTGCTCTTGACTCAGCGCCCCAGTCCCTGAGTCCGTGAG
>CAIOLV010000125.1 GCA_903859225.1 uncultured bacterium | reverse complement strand
CTTGAGCGCGTTGACGATCCGCAGTTTCTGTTCCGGCACCACGCGCGCGAAGACCTGAACGTGGCCGATGCGCTGGGCGAGCTCCTCGTCGGTCATCTCGGCCAGCTCGGGCCCGGTGACCACGACGTCCGGACTCTCGAGGCCGGCTTGCCGCGCGATGCTCTGCGCGGTGGCGGAGTAGTCGCCGGTGATCATCACGACGCGAATACCCGCCGTTCGGCACTCCGCGACGGACGGCGGCACGGTGGGGCGGAGCGGATCCGCCAACCCGATGAGCCCCACGAATTCGAGTTCCAGTGCGTCCTGCGCTTCCGGCAGCGCACTCGTCTGCATCTCTGCTCGCGCAACTCCGAGGACGCGCAAGCCGTCTGTCGCCAAGAGAGCGACCTCGCGCATCATCGCATCTTGGTGGTCGGCCGTCATGCGGCACAGCTTGGCGATCGCCTCGGGCGCGCCCTTCGAGGCGACGATCAGTCGGTCGTTCGATCCATCCCGCCACGCGTTCGTGACGGCCAGAAGCTTCGACGACAGCGGATACTCGCGTTCCAGGATCCAGCCCGGATGACGTTGCGCAGCATCGAGGGATCGGGCGCCCGCCGTGTGAATAGCCTTCTCCATCGGATCGAACGCGTCCCGCCGGCAGGCGAGGACGGCGTTCTCCAACAGGACCTGGAACTCGCCGGGCAGGTTCTCCGGGGCGTCGTGGAGACTCAACGCGCGGCCCGCGGCGCGCAGTTCGTTGACGGACATCTGGTTCAGGGTCAACGTTCCGGTCTTGTCGACACAGAGGACCGTCGCCGCACCGAGAGTCTCGATCGCGGGCATACGGCGCGTCAGGACACGGCTTCGTGAGATCCGCCACGCGCCGAGCGCGAGAAACACGGTGAGCACGACGGGGAACTCCTCGGGCAGAGTCGCCATCGCCATCCCGATGCCTGCGAGGAATCCCTCTTTCCAGGTCGTGAAGGACCCGCCGCGCGTGATGGCGTAGACGATGACAACCAGCGCGCAGGCCATGAGGCCGACGATGGCAAAGGTGCGAACGAGACGGCCCGTTTCGCGCTGGAGTGGCGTCGCTTCGGGTTTGAGCTGTTGGAGAGCTCTCCCGATCTTCCCAAGTTCCGTACGTGCTCCGGTTGCCACGACCTCAGCGATGCCCTGGCCGGACGTTACCAGGGTCCCTGAGTAGACCGACGCGAGATCGTCGCCGCCGGGACGATCCATGATCTGGACGGAGACGGACGGCATCTTTCGCACCGGGACAGACTCGCCGGTCAACAGCGACTCGTCCACCGACAGGTGATCGGCCCGACGGAGCAACGCGTCGGCGGGCACTCTGTCCCCCTCGGACAAGCAGAGGAGGTCCCCGCAAGCGACTTCCCTTCCCGGGATGCGCCGCTGCAAGCCCCCGCGAATGACGAGCGCCCGCGGGCTCGACAGGTCGCGCAACGCGTCGAGAGCGCGTTCCGTTCGACGCTCCTGGATGACGGTGATCGCCATGACTACGAACACGAACCCGAGCAGCATCAGGGCATCGGTCGCTTCTCCCATGAGAAGGTACAGACTGCCCGCGGCCACGAGCATGAGGAACATCGGCTCGCGCATGACGTCCAGAACGACCGGGAAGATGCCGCGGCTCTTCTCTGATGGGAGTTCGTTCGGCCCGTCACGCAGGAGGCGCGAGCGAGCCTCTTCCTCACTCAGCCCCTTCGCCTCTGCGGTGACAGCGGATGGTAGTGCGGACGGAGTCTCGGGTTCGCCCTCGACACGGTTCGGACTCGACGCCTCAGTCATAGCGGACCTGTACTTCCATCCGGCGGCATGACAGCCTCGCCGAGATGGGATTCCACGGTGGCCTGGAGCCTTCTTCCCGATCCGCACGCCCCTGGAAATCTACCGGGCGGGGCGGAGTAGGTGCCCCCACGGACGTCGCGGTGCTCCGTCATCCCCACGCTGTCCGCTGGTCACATCGGGCCGAGGCGCGATTCGCCGCAGAGACGGGCCCTCCGTGTCGGCGGAATCATACAGGGACATGCAGGCGAGTTCGAGCCGGATGGCGACGCCAAGCCCACTGCCGTGGTGACTTCGCAAGAGGTTGGCGGCCCGTTCATTGCAGGGAGATCCGGCCGGTCGGAGAAGGGGCGCCCGCGCGGGCGGGCAACGGGCTCCCCTCCTCCTCAGGCCATCTCTCCACTCAGCGCAGGACGCGTCCGCCGGGGCGGTCGCTTGACGACCGGGAGAGTCCGAACGCGACGCCTCCTGCAATACACAATCCACAAGCCCTCATCCGTAGATGACTGCGGCGAGTCTCGCGAGCGCCCGTCTCGGAGCCGTTTCCCAGATGTGAGGAAAGCGTGAGGCGACGGATCGGAGATGCGCAGCGCGACGGGCGAGCGCGCGACGGGGAAGTCGTCGGCATCGTCCACCACCTGTGCTCGCAGGTCGTCTCGTTCGCGTCGGCGCCGTTCGCCTCATGATGGCAGTGCTCGGTTCGGGTTACTCTTTGGCCACCCCACAGCGTTTGGAGAGAGGAGGGAGTTTGGCGCTTCTTGCCGTGCGCGATCTCGAGAAGACCTACGCGTCGCACACCCTGTTCGAGGGCCTCTCCATCGCCTTTCACCCGGGCGAGCGGGTTGGGCTCATCGGCCCGAATGGCGCCGGGAAGTCGACTCTGTTGCGCATTCTGGCGGGCGTGGAGTCGGCGGACGGAGGGGACGTCGAATGCGCGAAGGGGGCGCTCATCGCGTATCTGCCCCAGGTGGACGTCTTCCCGGAAGCCGCCACTGTCGAGGAAGCGTTGACCGCCGCGCTGGCCGATCTGGCGATGGAGGACTACGAGCGCCCGGTGCGCGTGCGGAAGATGATCCGCCGCCTGGGGTTTGAGGACGGCGCAGCGCAGGCGGCTAGGCTCTCCGGCGGCTGGAAGAAGCGGCTTGCCATCGGCTGTCAGCTCGTTCGTCAGCCTGACCTTCTCTTGATGGACGAGCCGACCAACCACCTCGATCTCGAGGGCATCGACTGGCTCGAGAAGTTCCTCGCGAGGGAGGAGTTGGCGTTCGTCGTCACCACCCACGATCGGTACTTCCTCGAGCGGGTGGCGGATCGGATCGTCGAGATCAACCCGCGATACGTTGGCGGGTACTTCTCCAGCAAAGGCCACTACAGCGACTTCCTCGAGCGGCGCGAGGCGTTCCTCGAGGCGGAAGACGTCGAGCGCCGCGCGCTGGCGAATGCGGTCCGGCGCGAAGTCGATTGGCTTCGTCGAGGCCCGTCAGCTCGCGGTACGAAGGCGGCGGCGCGAATCGATGAAGCGCACGACAAGATGGCCCAGCTCTCGGAAGCTGAGCGCCGCAGCCGTGCCGACAGCGGCCTCGAGATCGACTTCGCAGCGAGTGGACGCAAGACAAACGACCTCATCACCGCGAAGGGCGTTGCGAAGACGCTTGGCGGCCGATGTCTGTTCCATGGCCTCGATGTGCACCTGCGGCGGGGAGATCGGCTCGGCATCGCCGGGAACAACGCGAGCGGCAAGACGACGCTTCTGAAGACGCTTGCCTGGCTGATCGCGCCGGACGAAGGCGAGGTGAGGCACGCGACGGAACTCCGCTTCGCCCTGTTCGACCAGCAGCGCGAACAGCTCGACAAGACGGAGACACTGCGCCGCGCCCTCTGCCCAAGCGGCGACACGGTCTCCTACCTCGGACGAGCGACGCACATCGTGCCGTGGGCCAAGCGCTTTGGGTTTCGTCCCGACCAGCTCGACCTGCGTGTCGGCGACCTCTCCGGCGGCGAGCAGGCGCGCGTCCTGATGGCCCTCATGATCCGCGAGCCCGTCGACGTCCTGATGCTCGATGAACCGACAAACGACCTCGACATCTCGTCCGTCGAGTTGCTCGAGGGAGCGCTCGAGGAGTTTCCCGGCGCCGTCGTCTTGATCACTCACGACCGCCACATGCTCGACCGGCTATGCACCCAGCTCCTCGGCCTGCACGGCG
>CAIOLV010000124.1 GCA_903859225.1 uncultured bacterium | reverse complement strand
AGCCCGAGGACGCTGTCGGAGAGCCCGAAGCGGCTCTTCAGGAACACGTTGAGGAACGGGACGAGGGCTCCGGCTCCAATCCCGATCACGATCTGCGGAATGAAGAGGCGCCACAGAGTCGCCCACTGGGTGCGCTGCGCCGGAGGTATCGGATCCTGGACTGACGCGGTGGTGTGGGACTGCGCCTTCACGCGCAGCAGAGGAAGGAAGGCGACGCAGAGCAGCAGCGCGCTGAGGAGCAGGGTTCCTCGGTACGCCGCGGGGGCTTCCGCGCCCACGCCGAGGAGTCGTGCGAACGTTGCGGGCATTGCGCCGGCCACGAGGGATCCGAAGAAGCTCGCGAAGAGGCGAACGGCGAACTGCGTGCTGAAGAGGTGAGTCCGATGAGCTGCCGTGCTGTTCTCGGCCACGAGCGGCGCGTTGCACACGTCGAACAGCGTCTGCCCGACCCCAAGTCCGAGCGCAAACAAGAGAAGACCGGCGCGGGTCGGGAGGACGCAGAGACCCACGATGGCGCAGGCGTAAGCAGCGAGGCCGATGACGAGAGCGTTGCGGTACCCGATGCGGCGGGCAAGCGCGCCCGCGGGCAAGGCGAAGGCGCACACCACGACCAGCGGGATGGCGAGCAGCAGGCCGAGAGTCGAACGGTCGAAACCAAGGGACAGGACGTAGAGGTTGTAGAAGAGTCCGAACACTCCGAACGCGAGGCCGGAGAAGAACGTGTAGGCAAGGTACCAGCGGGCGTTCGGCTGAAAGCGTCGCAGGGCGGCAGCGAACCGATCGGTCGACGGCATGCCGGCCATTGTACGGGCGGCGGAACCCGGCAACGAGGCACCTCGGGGCGTCGTTTCGCGCGGGCCGGCGGCAAGGGATACTCTGTGGCCGCGGAAGGGGGTGCCTCATGAGCATGCAGATCGTCTTCCCGGGCGGGAAGCGCGTCGATGCCCTGTACAAGGGGTTCCGTGTACACACCGACCAGCCGGAGGACGCGGGCGGCGCGAACTCGGCGCCGAGTCCGTTCGACCTGTTCCTTGCATCGCTTGGCACCTGCGCTGGCTACTACGTCCTGTCCTTCTGTCAGCGCCGGAACCTCCCGACGGACGCGATCTCGCTCGCGCTGAGCGCGGTGCGGGACGCGGGAGGACACGGGATTGCGCGAATCGAGATCGTCATCATGCTGCCGAGCGAGTTCCCCGGAGAGGTCGTCAACGCCTGCGCTCGGGCCGCCGACCAATGCGCGGTCAGAGGCTATCTGGACGCGAGCTTGCGCGTAGAGGTCACCGCCCGGCGCGCGTAGCCGCGCCCGGGGTGTTCCCGTGTTGTTCACTCACCGTGGCCGGGTACGATAGGGGATCATGCGAGCTGGATGTGCAATGGCGGCGAGGATGTGGCGGGTCGCCTTGGCAGTTCTGGGTGCGTTCGGCTTGGCGGTCTCGGGGGGCTGTGGCTCCCGGCAGAGTCACCCGGAGTTCATCTACGGCGTGCCGAGTGTGGTGTCGATCGAAGTCACCGTGAGCGACGGAACGCCTGCTCGTGTCAACGCCGTGGTCCGCGGAGTGGTTCGCGATGCGTGCACGCACATCGACTCCGTCAGGCAGTCGCTGGATGGGGATGTCTTCTCGCTTAAGCTGGCGACGCGCCGGGCACTTGCCGATACTTGCGGCGACGCCGAGACGCCGTTCGAGGCGACGATTCCACTGGTGGTGCGTGGTCTTCAGCCGGGTGTGTATGAGGTGGACGCAGGAGGTGTGTCGGCCACCTTCTACTACCAGCGAGAAGGGTCGGCGCCGCAGCTGTAGGAGAGGTGAGCCATGCCTGCGCCGTACATCGCTACTGTTGACCACGAAGTGGCGTCCCGAGTGCTGCCGGTCGTTGTATGGGCCGACGGGATTGTTCCGCCAGCGACCTCCTCACGACTCGAGCTGCTTGAGGAATCACTCGCCCGCGCGGGGCGCGGCGAGGCACTCGTCTCTGAGATCGTTCGGGGGCAAGTCCGCTCGATGCTGCGGCACGGGGACTACAAGCCGACGGGCCGCGGGAAGCCGGCGAGCGAGTTCCTGCTGCAGGCGGCGCGCCGTGGCGAGTTCCCGAGGGTCAACGGCCCAGTGGATGCGAACAACGCCATCAGCCTGGTGTCCGGACTGCCCGGATCTATCTTCGACGCGGACCTCACCGGCCCGCGGCTCTTCTTGCGCTACGGACGTACCGGCGAGTCGTACGTGTTCAACCCCTCGGGTCAGTCCATCGACCTCGAGGACCTCGTGGTCGTGTGCTGTGCGATCGCAGAGCAGTGGAAGCCGTGCGGGAATCCCGTCAAGGACTCCATGGCAACCAAGATCCAGCCATGGACGCAGAACGTCGTGGCGATCCTCTATGTGCCGCGGTCGTTCGGAGACGAGACCGCCCTCGGCTGGGCAGCGCGCTTTGCCGACGCACTGGCGGCTTCCTGCTCAGCGCACGATGCCGGATTCCGCGTCGTTCAAGAAGGGCTGGCGAGCTAGCTGCCAGTGTCTGTGCGCCCGAACTGATTCCAGTGCACGCGTGAGGGCTCGAACTGCGTTCGCGGCGTCGGCGACTCGGCAGGAACTCCCACCGGGATGAGCGCGAAGACGAACTGATCCTCGGGAAGTCCAACGATCGCCCGGACGGCCGGCTGCCTCTCATCGTCCATGCCGCACCATGTCGCCCCGAGGCCGAGATGGGCGACGGCGATGAGAAGGTTCTCCGTCGCGGCCGCCATGTCCTGGTCGAACCACCTGTGGTCCCGTTTCGACCCGAATGGGAGGACGATCGCTCCCGCGTCGACGCCGAACCCAGCGTAGGGGTGCGCACGACAGAGCGCGTCGATGCCCGGCCGCTCGGTCACGACGAGGAAGCTCCACGGCTTGAGGTTGCGCGCCGACGGAGCCGCCATGGCCGCCTCAAGGGCAGTAAGGATCTTCTCGCGAGCGACAGGTGCACCGGTGAACTTGCGCACGGAGCGGCGCTTCTGAATGGCATGGAGTACGTCGGTCATCTCTCCTCCTCGATGGTTCGTTCCCGATGGACGCAGGATAGCCGACCGCATGCAGGAGGGGAAGGACGTCCGGTATCCGTTGGAAGGGAGGACGGGGGGACCTTTCGCCGCGGCCTATACTCCGATCTGACGCACTGCGGCACCCCAGGGAGGAACGTCGATGCGGAGGTCGGTTCGCGGATGGTGGCGTGAAGGAGAGTCGTGGTACGCTTCGGTGGGGCTCGCCAACCTCGTGCTTGGCACGTCGTCGATTCTGATCCCTCTTGCACTCAAGTCTCTCCTGCATCGGTCCGTCGACTCGCTCGGGGTCCTGTCGAGCCTGGTAAGCGTGGTGGGTGTTCTCGGCAGTCTCGCCTGGGGGCGGCTTTCCGATGTCGCGCGTCGCCGAAAGCCCTTCATCGTGCTGAGCTACGCGGTGCCGGGCGCCTGCCTTCTCCTCATGGCGTTTGCACGGACGTTCGAGAGCCTCATCCTCCTGAACATGGCGCTGAACCTCTTCTGGGTCGCCAACGCCTCGGTGACCGTGCTGATCGTGATCGAGAACCGCGATGCGCGGGACTGGGAGACGAAGATCGGCCACCTGAACCAAGTTGGCGCCTTGGGGTGGGTGTTCGGGCTCCTTCTGGGGAGCGCGGCGCTCGCGGTGGGCGGGCGCCTCGTGGATGAGCTGTGGGCTCTCCGGGCGACGTTCGCGCTGATCGGCGTGGGCGGGTTCGCCGCTGCGGCGCTCGCGGCGCGGTCCGTGCCGAGCACGCGGGCGCAGGAGGTGGAGGCATCGCCGCCCGCCCCGTCCGTTGCCCTCGGAAGCGCGCTCGTGGACCTCGTTCTGCTCGGCCCCATTCGTCGGTTCGATGCACGGCGCCTTGGGCGCCAGCTCCGCGGGTTGGGACGCAAGCGCGACCTGGCTCCCGGCACGAAGCCCTTCCTGCTCGCGACCGTCGTCGCCTACCTCGGGCTCGGCCTGTTCGGGATTCCTCTTCCGTTGCTCCTTGCGGAGCGTTTTCTCCTTCCGTCGAGCGTCGTGTTCCTCTTCTTTGCCGTCCAGAACGCAGCCGTCGTCGTTGCGTATCCCTGGGCGAGCCGACGGATCAAGGAGTCGGGGAACCTCCGCGTGCAGCGGGGAGCGCTGGCCGTTCGACTGGTCCTCTTCGCTACGGCCGCGGCGACTCTCGCACTGACCAAGGCGGTGCCGCCGATTCCGATCCTGGTCGCCGCGTTCGTCGTCTACGGGCTCACGTGGTCAACGTTCCAGTTGTCGGGAACCGCCATTACGTCAAGGCTGGCGAAACCGGAGACCCGAGGTCGAGCGCTCGGTCTGTACAACGGGCTTGCGGGCACGGGGTGGATTCTCGCGGGCGTGGGGAGCGGGTACATGGCGCGGTGGGCGGGCTACCAGGCGACGTTTGCGGCTTCCGCGGTGTGCCTCCTTGTGGCGCTGGTCATCCTGAGATGGGTGCCGGAGCCGAGAGCGACCACCCTCGGGCCGGCGGGGGAGGAACCCGAGGATCGCGATGCGCCGGCGGAGGCCGTATGATCGGGCGGAGGTAGGTTCAGCCATGGAGTACCGCCCAATCACCGATGTCGATGAGCTCGTGAAGGTCGCCAAACAGGCGTACACCCTCCGTGCCGTTGAACGTGAGGCTGTCGGGCCGTGGGTTCGCGACGTGATCGAGCGGGGAGCCGAGCCGTACGGCGTGTACGACGGTGGCCGTCTTCTCTCCGCCTACGTCCTCTACGACTACCGCATCCGCTTCCGCTCCTCCGTCGTGGCCATGGGAGGCATCGGCCTTGTCTGCTCGGCCCTCGCGGCGCGCGGCCGCGGGGCCGTGCGCCTTCTGCTGGAGAGATCCCTCGAGACGATGCGCGACCGGGGGCACCAGGTTTCGGTTCTCAGCCCGTTCGACCGCTCTTTCTATCGCAAGTACGGTTGGGAGCAGTTCTGCCGCTACCAGCGGCTCGAACTCCCCCCCGGTCAGCTCCTCGTGCCGGCGGCCGAGACGGCGTATGAGGTTGAGGAACTTGAGTCTCCCGATGCTGCCAGCCGCGACTTCTACAACCGCATGGCACTGTCGCAGTACAACCTGGCGCAGCGCGGCGACGCGGAGTGGGTCGGTAGGACGGAACTGCGTCCGTGGCATGAGGACACGGCGGCGCGCGGCGTCGTCAAGATCTCGCGCGGCGGCAAGGTGGTTGGGCTGATTGGGCATGCTGTGTGGCGCGAGCCGAAGGGCGACGAAACGATCACCGTGGACCCGTTTCTGTTCGCCGATGAGGGAGCGAAGCGCGAGCTTCTCCGTTTCCTCGGTCGGCTGTCGCATCAGATCAAGACGGTGAGATTCGATATCCCCGAGGACCTCGAGCTCTGGCCCTACATCACGGATTGCGCGAGCAGTCGGAAGGTGGTCGACTCGTTCATGGTCCGCGCCGTGTCACTGATCTCCCTCGACGGCTTGTGCCTCGAGTCTCCCGATGTCGAGGTGATCGTCGACGTCACGGACGACCAAGCTCCGTGGAACCATGGCGTCTGGTCGCTGCGTGTGCGAGGCGGCACCCTTCAGGTGGAATCCGGTGGGCGCCCCGAACTCCGAAGCGGGATCGGCGCTCTCTCGAGTGTTCTCTCGGGGTTCACGACGGTCGGCACGATGGTGGCAGCGGGCAGGATGGAGGCTCTTCCCGCGTATCGCGGACAGGACTTGCCGCGGGTGACGACGTTCCTCGCCGACTACTTCTAGGCCTGGTGATGCCGCGGAGGCGGAAGGGCGATGCCGTGCGGCGAGGGAGAGCCGGCTGGCGTCGCGGCCGCGTGTGGAGGAGAGATGATCAATCGCGGAGGTCGATATGAACGGATCCTCAGGCAGCTTCAGGGCCTGATCGTTGGGGCGTCGCCGACCCTCATTGCCGCGATGGCGACCGTCAGCGCGGTGCTGCATGCCAAGATGCCGCACCACTCCTGGACGGGCTTCTACTTCGTTGCAGGCGAGGACGAGCTCCACGTGGGGCCGTACCAAGGCCCGGCAGCGTGCCAGGTTCTCAAGGGGCAAGGCGTCTGCCTGCACGCCGTCCGCACGCGGGCGGCCGTCGTGGTTCCGGACGTTGCCGCCTTTCCGGGGCACATTGCGTGCGACTCGCGATCGAGGAGCGAGATCGCGCTCCCGCTCGTGAAGGATGGGCGCGTCGTCGCCGTCCTCGATGTCGACTCGAACGAGCCCGCGCAGTTCTCAGCTGCCGATGTCGCGCCGCTCGAGCGGATCGTCGCGCTTCTCCTTCCGTTCTGTTGAGGATCGCCGTGGCGGATGCGGACCTGAAAAGGAGGCGGGAAGCGAGGGCGTCCTTCCTCGCTTCCCGTGCGTGACGGGCAGGTTCCCTAAGGACTCTCCTACCCAGCCTGCTGAGGATAAGATGCCTCCCGCGTGTGGAGAGACGATGAAGCGTGGGTGGGGTTCGTGGGGAGTCGCACGGCGGCGCGGGTGGCGCGGGACGCGCTGCTGGATGGGCGCTCATCTGGGGGCCGATGAAGCGACGAGTGGTTGCGATCGTTCACGGGGTGGTCCAGGGCGTCTTCTTCCGCCAGACGACGAGGATGGAGGCCGTGCGCCTCGGCGTCGCGGGCACAGTGCGCAATCAGCCGGACGGGACAGTGCGCGTCGTTGGAGAAGGCGAGGACGGCGCGTTGTGCGACCTCCTCTCGTGGCTCGAGCACGGCCCCGAGCGAGCCTGCGTCGACCGTGTCGACGTCGAGTGGTCTCTGCCTCGCGATGAGGTCTCCGACTTCCGCATCGAGGACTGACGGCACTTGTGGGAGGAGGTGAGCCGCCGAGGCCTGCTCCTTGCGACGTTTGAGATCGCCGTCCGGCCGAGGCGGACAAATCCCCGTCGTGCAGGGCAGATCGGCTTCGTTGCCCGGCCGCCGACCCGTCGGGTACGATTCTAGAATTGCCATGAACTTGCCACGGGTCGGGGAAGAAGCAGGATTTCAGATCTCGGAGAGACTTCAGCCGTGCGGCGACCAGCCGAAGGCGATCGAGCAGCTGGCGGCCGGACTGCGCGAAGGGCTCCCGTTCCAAACGCTGTGGGGCGCGACGGGCACGGGCAAGACGTTCACGATGGCCCACGTCATCCAGCGCGTCCAGCGGCCGACGCTCGTCATGGCCCACAACAAGACGCTGACCGCACAACTGGCGAACGAGTTCCGCGAGCTCTTCCCGAACAACGCCGTCCACTACTTCGTGTCGTACTACGACTACTACCAGCCGGAGGCGTACATCCCGCAGACGGACACCTACATCGAGAAAGACTCCTCGATCAACGACGAGATCGACCGGCTACGCCATGCGGCGACGGCCGCGCTGTTCGAGCGGCGCGACGTGATCATCGTGGCCTCGGTGTCGTGCATCTACGGGCTGGGCTCGCCGTCCAGTTACTACGACATGTCGCTCACGCTCCGCCACGGCGAGGCCATGGACCGGGACGACATGATGCGGGGCATGGTCGGGATGCAGTACAGCCGCAACGAGATCGGCTTCGAGCGAGGGACGTTCCGCGCTCGCGGCGACACGGTCGAGATCATCCCGGCGTACGAGGAACGCATCGTGCGGCTCGAGTTCTTCGGCGACGAGATCCAACGGATCACGCTCCTCGATCCGGTGAGCGGCCATCCGATCCGAGAGGAGTCGGAGATCACCATCTTCCCGGCATCGCACTTCACCACGCCGGAGGCGCAGGTGAAGAAGGCGCTGGTGGGGATCGAAGAGGAGTTGGACGAGCGACTCGCCGTGCTGCGCGCGGAGAACAAGCTTCTCGAGGCCCAGCGCCTGGAGCAGCGGACGCGGTACGACCTGGAGATGATCGAGCAGATGGGCTACTGCTCGGGGATCGAGAACTACTCGCGGCACCTCGACGGGCGGCGCGAGGGTCAGCCTCCGTCTGTGCTCCTCGACTACTTCCCGCGGGACTTCCTGCTCGTCATCGACGAGTCTCACCAGACCGTGCCGCAGATCCGCGGGATGTACCACGGCGACCGCTCCCGCAAGACGACGCTCGTTGACTACGGGTTCCGGCTTCCGTCCGCGCTCGACAACCGGCCGCTCACGTTCACGGAGTTCGAGGAGCGCATCGGGCAGGTGGTGTTCACGTCCGCCACGCCGGGCCCGTATGAGGAGCGGCAGAGCCAGCGCGTCGTCGAGCAAGTCATCCGCCCGACAGGGCTGGTGGACCCCGAAGTGGAGATTCGGCCGGTCAAGGGCCAGGTCGACGACCTCATGGGCGTGATCCGCACAGTCGTCGAGCGCGGCGATCGCGTGCTGGTGACGACCCTGACGAAGCGGATGTCGGAGGACCTCACGGAGTACCTCGTCGACGTCGGCATCCGCGCTCGCTACCTCCACTCGGAGATCGAAACGCTGGACCGGATCGACATCCTTCGCGAGCTGCGGCTCGGCAAGTTCGACGTCCTGGTCGGCATCAACCTGTTGCGCGAAGGGCTCGACTTGCCGGAGGTGGCCCTCGTGGCGGTGCTGGACGCGGACAAGGAAGGGTTCCTCCGCTCCGGAACGTCGCTCGTCCAGACGATCGGGCGCGCGGCGCGGAACGTTCGCGGCAAGGTCATCCTCTACGCGGACGTGATGACCGACTCGATCCGGCACGCCGTCGACCAGACGAACCGCCGGCGCGCGATCCAGGTTGCCTATAACCGCGAACACAACATCACGCCGCGCACGATTGAGCGCGACGTGACGGACATCATGCAGGTGCTGCGCGCGCGAGCCCCTGAACCGACTGCGGTCCGCGAACGAGCGCGATCGGCGAGCCGCGAGGATCGGCTCGACGCACTTCGCGATCTCGAGGAGCAGATGCTCGAGGCCGCGCAACGCCTGGAATTCGAACTCGCCGCATCGTTGCGCGACGAGATCCGCAAGCTTCGAAAGGACCTATGAGCGTCATCCACGTCAAAGGAGCACGCGAGCACAATCTGAAGAACATCGACGTCGCGCTGCCGCGCGACCGCCTCGTCGTCATCACCGGCATCTCGGGCTCGGGCAAGAGCTCCCTCGCTTTCGACACGATCTACGCCGAAGGCCAGCGGCGCTACGTGGAGTCGCTGTCCGCGTATGCGCGGCAGTTCCTCGGGCAGATGGAGAAGCCCGACGTCGACTTCATCGAAGGGCTATCCCCGGCCATCTCGATCGACCAGAAGACGCGGAGCCACAACCCGCGCTCGACGGTCGGGACTGTGACGGAGATCTACGACTACCTGCGCTTGCTGTACGCGCGGATCGGGCACCCGCACTGCCCGCAGTGCGGCGATCCGATCGCCCAGCAATCGGCGGAGCAGATCATCGACGCCGTGATGGCCCTTCCCGAGGGTACGAAGGTGCAGGTTCTCGCGCCCGTAGTGCGCGGGCGGAAGGGCGAGTACCGGAAGACGTTCGAGGAGATCCGCCACGAGGGGTTCACGCGGGTACGCGTCGATGGCGTGACCCGAACCCTCTATGAGGAGATCGAGCTGGGGAAGAACCAGAAGCACGCGATCGACATCGTGGTCGACCGCGTGGAGGTCGAAGGGAAGAAGCGCGGGCGCATCGCGGACTCGATCGAGACAGCGCTCAAGCACGGCGGCGGTCTCGTGAGCATCCTGCTCGACGACGGCACGGAGCAGCTCTACAGCGAGCACTACGCCTGCATCCGATGCGGGGTCAGCTACGAGGAGTTGTCGCCCCGGATGTTCTCGTTCAATAACCCGTACGGTGCCTGTCCGGAATGTAGTGGGCTCGGGCAGCGGAAAGAGGTGGACCCGGAGTCGCTCGTCGACCCGGACCACGGCTTGCTCGACGGCGGCCTCCTGCCGTTCGCCGAGACGAAGAGCCGTTGGTACGAAGGCCAGATGACGGGCCTCGCGACGGCGCTGGGCATCGACCCGTACACTCCGCTCGGAGAGCTGTCGAAGAAGACGCTCGGCCTCATCCTGCACGGCACGGAGGGCAAACCGATCAGCTTCGAGTACACGTCCACGGCCGGCACGACCCGCGTAGTCAAGCGGCCGTTCCGCGGGATCGTCCCCACGCTCGAACGGTGGTACCGTGAGACGACGTCCGAGGCATGGCGGGCGGAGATGGAGCAGTTCTTCGCCACCCTGCCCTGCCCGACCTGCGGTGGCGCCCGTCTCAAGCCGGAAATCCTCGCCGTCACGATCGACGGCATGAACATCCATCAGGTGACGTCGCTGTCCGTTCGCGCCGCGCTCACGTTCTTCGACGACCTATCGCTTCCCCCGCGGGAGAAGACGATCTCCGAACAGATCCTCAAGGAAATCCGCGCCCGTCTCGGGTTCATGGTCTCGGTCGGGCTCGACTACCTGACGCTCGATCGGCAGGCGGGCACCCTGGCGGGCGGCGAGGCGCAGCGCATCCGGCTCGCGACGCAGGTTGGGAGCCAGCTCACCGGCGTCCTCTACGTCCTCGACGAGCCATCGATCGGGCTTCATCAGCGCGATAACCGGCGACTGCTCGCGACGCTCAAGGGGTTGCGCGATCTCGGAAACACCGTGCTCGTCGTGGAGCACGATGAGGAGACGATGCGGGAGAGCGACTACATCCTCGATCTTGGCCCGGGAGCCGGAGCGCACGGCGGCTACGTCGTGGCCTGCGGTACCCCCGACGAGGTCGCCGCCTGTCGCGAGTCCCTGACCGGGCAGTACCTGTCCGGCCGGCTGCAGATCCCCGTCCCGTCGCGGCGGAGACACGGGAACGGAGAGACGCTACGCGTCGTCGGCGCGCGCGCGCATAACTTGCGCGGCATCGACGTCGAGTTCCCTCTCGGCCGCTTCGTCTGTGTCACGGGCGTGTCGGGATCCGGGAAGAGCACGCTCGTTGAGGATGTCCTGTACCGCGGCGTGGCACACCAACTACATCTCGCCACGCGCAGGCCCGGGGCGCACGATGAGATCCTCGGCACGGAGCACATCGACAAGGTTATTGAGATCGACCAGTCGCCGATCGGCAGAACGCCGCGGTCGAATCCCGCAACGTACACGAAGCTGTTCGATGACATCCGGGCGTTGTTCGCGAAGTCGCCTGACGCGAGGCTCCGTGGCTACACGGCCGGGCGATTCAGTTTCAATACTAAGGGCGGGCGGTGCGAGTCCTGCCAGGGGCAGGGGCAGGAGAAGATCGAGATGCACTTCCTGCCCGACATCTACGTGCCGTGCGATGTCTGCAAGGGAACACGCTACAACCGTGAGACGCTGCAGGTGCGGTTCAAAGGGAAGTCGATCGCCGACGTGCTCGCGCTGTCCGTCGAGGAGGCGCTCGGCTTCTTCGAGAACGTGCCGAGCATCGAGAGTCGGCTTCAGACGCTGCACGACGTCGGTCTGTCGTACCTCACGCTCGGGCAGCCGGCCACCGAGCTCTCGGGCGGAGAGGCGCAGCGAATTAAGCTGGCGAAAGAACTGTCGCGGCGCTCGACGGGCCGCACGCTCTACATTCTCGACGAGCCGACCACGGGACTTCACGCGGCCGACGTTCATCGCCTTCTGGAGGTGCTGCATCGGCTCGTGGAGTCCGGCAACACCGTCATCGTCATCGAGCACAACCTCGACGTCATCAAGACGGCCGACTGGATCGTCGACCTGGGCCCCGAGGGCGGCGACGGCGGAGGGGCCGTCGTGGCGACCGGCACCCCCGAGGAGGTCGTGAGGGTCGCGGAGTCCTACACTGGGCAGTACCTCGCTCCGATCCTGAAGGCGGCCGGAGCGGGCACGTAGCTGTGGCTGGACCGCCAAGAGAAGACGGGGTGGGAGCTCGCTAGAGCACTCCACCCCGTGCCACTCCCATCGCTACTGGCTGCCGCAGCTCGACCCGCCGATCGAGCAGATTCCTTGCGCGCTGCCGATCGCACCGCCGGAGTCGGTTACCGTCAACTCCACCGTGTACCGCCACGGGGTGGTGTACGTATGCTCGACCGTCGCGCCACTGGCCGTGCCTCCGTCACCGAAGTCCCATTGATAGAGTTCGATCTTGCCGGTCACGGCCCTTGACGCGGTTCCATCGAAAGTCAACGGGACCCCGGCCGTGCCTCCGGAGCACGACGTGTATCCGTACGGGATCGTGATCACGGCGAGCGGCCGCACATCGCCGCCGCCGCACGTCCCTCCTCCGCAGTTACTCGTCCCCGGCTTGACGTTCATCGTGAGCGTTGCCTGTGCGGTCAACCCGCCATCGTCGGTGACGGTCAACGTGACCACGTAGGTGCCGCCGTTCTTGTAGACATGGGCGGCCTTCGCCGTGCTTGCGGTCTCGCCGTCGCCGAAATCCCAGCGATAGCCGACGACCTCGCCGAACGCGTCGGCGGAGCCTGTACCATCGAACTGGACTTCGTCACCGGGATGGGGCGTGGCATCATTGACGGCCGCGTTCGCCACCGGTGGCGGATTCGTGACGACAATGGCCAGTTGCTGGCTGTTCATTGCGCCTTCGTTGTCCGTGACCGTCAGCTTGACGATATACGTTCCCGGTGTCTTGAAATCGTGCGTGATCACGCTGTCGAGCTTGCTCCCCGTCTCGGCCGGGTCCCCGAGATCCCAACGCGTTTCGATGAGCGACCCATCGTCGTCGTGCGAGTAGTGAGCGTCGAGGGTCACGGCGAGGGGAGCGGTTCCCTGCGTGGGCTTCGCGTCGATGACGGCCCGTGGCTCGCGGTTCACCATGTTGTTGAGGAGATTGTCCAGCGCGCAGCCGGAGAGCAGCGTCGCGAGGACGAGGAATAGGGCGGCGGCGAGCAGTGCGCGTTTCATTGACAGGTTCCTCCTCCATCGATGTCGGCGTTGCACGGCGGCCCACCGAGGATCGTGATCTGTTGAACGTACGTGGACTCCCCGCCGTCGTTGTCCGTAACGGTGAGAGCGACGTTGTAAGTTCCCGCGTACGTGAACCGATGCTGAGCCACGGCGCCCTCGGCGTACTGCCCGTCTCCGAAGTTCCACTTGTAGGCCGTGACCTCGCCATCGTCGGTCGAGGACGACGCGTCGAAGGTCACCCACTCGCTCGCGCCGACGATGTAGCTCCCTTCCATCATGCTCTTGGGCGAATACGAGAACGTCGCGGTCGGCAGCGGATTCAGCGCATTGACGGCGAGGTGGGTTGAGCTGGAGACGCCCTTGGCGTCGTAGATCGTGAGCGCGACGTCGTAGGTGCCGTCCTGTGCGTAGGTGTGGTCGACGAGCGGGCCGCTTGCCGAGCTTCCGTCGCCGAACGTCCACACGTACGACAGGACCTCGTCCGGCGCCCGCTGCGACAGCGTGGCGTCGAAACTGGCGGTGAACGGGATGACGTGCTCAGCCGGCGACGCCGTGAACAGGGCCTGTGGGGCCGAAGGCGTGAACTGGAGGCAGCCGCCGAGCGCCCCTGCGACGAGGAGGGCCATGCCCGCCAAGAGACAGAGCCGTCGAGTCTTCATGGTCATTCTCCTTTCTCCCCGTCGAGGGAGAGGTCGAGCGCGAGGGAAAAGCCGATCTGTACGGACAACCCGTCAAGGCTTGCGGACTCCGGAGTCCCGTTTCCGTCGAAGTCGAGCGGCGTCGCCGTTGCATCACGCAGCACAGGGACCGTGGCCCATCGGTAGGCGAGCAGGGCCTCAATGCAGAACCCGTCGACGATAGGATAGGACATCGAGAGGCCGGCCTCGACGCCGAAGGTTCCGCCGGATGCGCGACCTTCACCCTCCGGGGGAACCCCCGAAATCGCGTCGGGGTACTCGCTCGGGATCTCGAAGACCACCGCGTGGTCAAGGGTCGAGTAGAAGTACCCGGCGGTCACATCGCCAGCGAGGCGCAACCCGACATCGAGGAATTGGATTCTGGAACCGACGAGGATGCTCAGGTTCGTGAGGGTCGCCGAGACATCGATCGTCGACGTTTCGGCTCCGATGTATTGGCCGCGCGTCCCGGTGGAGACGCGGTTGTACTCAAAGCAGCCCGTGACCGCGATCCAATCCGTGACCCAGTATCTCTCCGACGCCCGCAACGCCATGCCACTGATCATCGGCGCGAGCGTGCCGACCGTGCCGGAGACTCCCGGGATCACCGCCAGCGTCTCGTTGAGATGCGTGATGAGCGTGTTGAAGAGGAGGATGGACGTGTTGATGTCGTCGAGCGACGTCGTTGCCGGGCCGCCCCCGATCGATACTTCGAGCGGTCCCGCCAGCGCGACCCCGCTGACGAGGAGAATGCCAATCACAGACGCTAGCCCCTTCATCGGTCCCCCTTTGGATCACCGGGGGGAGAGCCGCTCCAAGACAGAGCCGCACTCGTCACCCGGTAGAGACGAGCGTAGGCCCGACGGCGGCGAGGCGATGGGGAAACGGCCCCCTTCGGGGGCGACGTCGTTCTTGAGGGAGGTGGACCTACGTCCCTTTCATGGCAGACCGGAGGGCGAGGAGAGCCTCTTCGATGTCCTTCGCGGTCACGTCGAGGTGGGTCACCATCCGCAATTCCCGTCCGGTTTTCCCGATCGGGGATGCCAGCACCCCGCGCTCGCGGAGTCGCCGGGCGAGGAGGGCGGCGTCCGGCGCGCCGCTGCGAATCGCAGCGGCGTCGATCTCGAAATAGACGAGGTTCGTCCATGCGGTCGGCGTGGGCTCAGCCTGCAGCGAAGAGAGCCCGGGAGTCGCGGCGATTCCCGCGGCCAGACGGCGGGCGTTCGTGTGATCTTCGTCGAGGCGCTCGACATGATGATCGAGGGCGTACAGCCCCGCGGCCGCCAGAATCCCAACCTGCCGCATTCCGCCGCCGAGCATCTTGCGGATGCGCCGGGCGGAGCGAACGAAGTCGCGCGTGCCACAGAGAACCGAACCCACGGGCGCTCCAAGTCCCTTCGACAGGCAGACCATGACGGAGTCCGCCGCAGCACTCCAACGGGTGGGCGCAACTCCTAGGGCGCGCGATGCATTGAACAGGCGGGCCCCGTCGAGATGCACGACGGCGCCCTTCTCCCGCGCCAGTCGCGCGACGTCCTCGACGTAGGTCGGGTCGAGGACGATGCCGCCGCAACGGTTGTGCGTGTTCTCGAGGCAGATGACGCGCGTGCGTGGGGCGTGAATGTCGAGCGGGTTGCGCACGGCGTCGGCGATCGCGGAGAGGGGCATGGTGCCGTCGGGAGCGTTCTCGAGGACGGCGGCGTGGATGCCGCCGAGCCCGGCGCTTCCTCCGACCTCGTACAGGAAGGTGTGGCCAAGGTGACCGACGATGAGCTCGTCGCCGCGTCCGGCGTGTGTCAGGAGCGCCGTGAGGTTCCCCATCGTGCCGCTGGCAACGAACAGCCCGCCCTCTTTCCCAAGGATGTCGGCCATGCGCTCTTCCAGTTCGCGGACCGTCGGGTCTTCTTCGTAGACATCGTCGCCGACAACGGCCTCTGCCATGGCACGCCGCATCGCCTCGGTCGGGCGAGTCACCGTATCGCTGCGCAGATCGATCCACCGCATGGTTCTTACCCCTCCTGGTCCGTCCGGGAACGCCAACCTGCTGCTCCGACGAGCGGGACGAACGAGCAGACGCAAAGAGTCTCCTCTCGCTCGCGTGGCGGATCAACCTCGAGGCGAACGAGCCGCTGTCGGCCGAGCGGGCCGATCGGACCGACGAACACTCCGCCCGGCCGAAGCTGGCGAAGGAGTGCCGTCGGCCGCTCGGGGAGACTCCCCGTCGCGAGAATTCCGTCGAACGGCGCGGCGTCCGGCCAACCGAGCGTGCCGTCACCGCACCGCAGGTGGACGGCTGAGAAGCCGAGATCGCGGAGCCTTGCGGCGGCCTCGCCGTGCAGTTCAGGCGACGCCTCAACGGACCACACGTCGGCGCCGAGGGCGGCGAGGACCGCGGCCTGGTAGCCGGATCCGGTGCCGATCTCGAGCACCCGTGCGCCGTTGGTCACGCCTGCCGCTTGAGTCATCAGGGCCACGATGTAGGGCTGAGAGATCGTCTGCCCCAGTCGCGTCGGCAGCGGCGTGTCGGCGTACGCTTCCGCTGCAAGGTTCGGGGTCAGAAAGCGGTGCCGAGGAACGGAGAGCATGGCGTTGAGCACACGGTCGTCGCGAATGCCGCGGCGCCGGAGATCGCGTTCGACCATGACGGCGCGCCGCTGCGCAAGACGGACTTCCTCGTCGGCCTGAGAAACCTCGCTCCGCGGGCGCAGAATCGCCACGATCGCGACGCCTACTCGTCCACGGGATGCTCGAAGTAGTCGCCGATGATCGCCCGGGCTCGTTCGAGGTCGCGAGGCCGAACCATGATCCTCACTTCTCCGAGGCCGTTCATCATCCCGGGATACAGCGATGGTACGGCGTGGCTCAAGAGATTCGAGGGGATTCCGAAATCCTCCAGCAAGCCGGTGATCAGACGAGCTTTCGGCTCTCCCCACACCTTGTGGCAGAGCACGAGATCGGCCGCGACATCGCCCTCTTCTCGGTCCAAGAGGTAGTGGACGATGGTGATGCACTGGCTTGTGTGGAGCGGCATCGGGCCGAGCGAGAGGTGGGGGAGATCGGCGAGCGCCGTCTCGTCTTCATCAGTGAAGTCCTCGTGGTCCGACAGGATGAACGCCGGGTTGGCCGGCACGGAGAATCCCTCGATCGGGTTTCCCTGCTCATGAAGGACAACGGGGTGCGCCTCAAGTTGGTAGAGGCGGTCGAGGACCTGAGACAAGGAAGACTGCGATGCCACGACCCCGGGCGTCGTTTCCACCTCTTCGAGCGCCGCGCCGCGAAGGGCGATCTGCAAGATCGCGGCCGTTGATCGCTCATCGGGGTTGAGACGCTTCACGCGGTCGCCGGCGATGCGAATCTGAACCGAGTTCTGCACGAGGAGCGTGACCTCCGTGTCGGTCCGCACCCCGTGAGAGACGAACAAGCCGGCCCCGACAGCGCGGCAGAGAACGTCAATGCGCCCGGCGGTTCCAGGGAGATCGTTGAGCGAAAACTCCCCCGAGGTCGGCACCTTGTGTGCAAGCACGACGAATCTTCGCATGGCGGCAGAGTTTAGCGCTAAGGCGCGGATCCGCCAAGCGTGGGGCCGAGCGGCGGGGACGAGCGAAGGCTCGCCGGGTGACCGGTTTCCCTTTCTGGGGGGTCGCGCAGGACGCGGCAGCCGTCAGCGCCCTGCTATCGTTGCCTCAGGTACTTGGGTTCTAGGGTCTGCGTTGCAGCGCTCTACGGCTGAGACCTACGTTGTGGGCCCGCAGTTGGCCCGAGGGAGCCGGATGTGAAGACTCGAGGTGTCGGTCTCGCAGGGATCCTTGTGCTTGCTGTGGCATGTTGCGGTCTGGCCAGCGAAATGTTCACAGGAAGTTGGGAAGCCGAGATCGGGGTGTCCCCGCAACAGACTCAGCCCTTCACAACGTTTCAGAGCACGCTGGACGTCGGCCTTTGCCTCGGGTTCCTCACTCTCAACAGCGTGTCCGACTTCGTGATCGACGGCTGGATCTGGGAGGAACTGGGACTACGAGCCGACGTCGGGTTTCTCGCATTCGACGGGCACATGCTCTATGACCCCAAGACGGGGTCGATGTTGTATGCAGAGGGCGAGCTGTCGCTGTGCGCCGGTCCTCTGACCGCGAGTCTCTACGGCGCGGTCACGGGCGCGACGCAGACTCAGTCGGCCAACTACGGCTACGTCCTCGACATCAAAGGAGTCGTCTTCGGCGGGGGATTCACGTTCGAGAGCGCGACGTACCTCGGAGCGGACCTGAGTGGGATCTCGTTCACCGCCTCCGGATCGACGAGCGACTCCCCGCTGTTGACGAAGACGTT
>CAIOLV010000123.1 GCA_903859225.1 uncultured bacterium | reverse complement strand
TCGGGAATCCTGGCGATCGAAAGCCCGTCGTAGTCAGGCAGAATCGCGTGTCTGGGAAATCCAGGAGGGAGAGGGCGAGACGTCAGTTGCTCGTAGAGTGCGCTCGGCCGGTCCATGGCCGGCATTATACGCGCCACGGCGAGCGGACTCCCGCGGCTACTTCGCCGACTTGTCCTCGGCGGCCGCCAGCTGGCGCTCAAGCTCTGCGAGCAATCTTGCTGGCCAGTCGGGAAACGCAACGTTCCCCGCCGGAGTCCACGGGCGCGGCTCGCCGGACAGCGCGAACGACCCAGACCCGGTCATCTGCATCGTGAGCGGATCGTCAGGAACCACGAACGAGCCTGACGCGCCGCCGACTGCGTCGCCCTCGACGATCCAGCGGCCGTCCGGGGCCGCGATGAGGAAGTAGAAGTGACCGCGTCCCTGGCCGGAGGTTGACGTGGTCGCAGGATCCAATGCGTCGACGGACATGCCCCCCGTGATCGTCAGAGGAAGCCCGGACTCCGTCGTGCCCTGGCCGTCGAAGGCAACCCACGCATCTACCGTCAGGCTGTTGAGGTTCCCGGTGCCGGATCCGGTGGCTTTCGCTGTGACAGAGAACGGCGTAGCCACTCCACCGACGACGAGAGTCCCGGACAGGGTGACGTCGGCCCGCACATCGGCCGTGACCTCCTGACCGAGGAACGACAGGACGACCGTCCCTGTCGCCTCGGCATCCGCGTGGAACGAGTCGGCCCCCGTGCCGGCTGCTGCAGCGCCGGTTGCGGCGAGGCCGCAGGTGGAGCAGATGGCCGCAAGCAGGGCCACCACCACCGTGTTCCTCATCTTGGTCCCCCTCCCACGGGCGCCGGATCCGGAACCCGTCGTGGTATTCTACCCTCACGTCCGCCGTTCGAGTCGCAGTGCCCGGCGCGGGAGGATATCCTCGACCCACGATGAAGAAGAGGAAGGGATGTGACGTTCTCGTCATTGGAGGAGGTCCGGCGGGGCTCACGGCCGCCCTGCACGCCGCGAAGGCCGGGGCCGACGTCTGCCTCGTGGACTCTCGCCCCGTTCCAGGCGAGAAGCTCCTTCTCTCGGGAGGCGGGCGCTGCAACGTCCTCCCGCTCTCGGTAGACGCCGGAGTCTATGCCACCTCCTCTTCCCCTCACACGCTCCGGAAGATCCTTCAGTCGTGGCCGCTCGGCGAGGTTCGCGGGTTTCTCGAGGACACACTCGGCCTACGGCTGGTTGAGCAGAAGCGGACGGGAAAAGTGTTCCCCGCGAGCGGCGGCGGGGAGGAAGTGAGGGACCGCTTCCTTGCCGCGTTGCGTCGGAGCAAGGTTCGGCTGCTGACGCGGACGCGGGCCATGGGGATCCTGCCCAACGAGCGGCGGCGCGTCGTCGTAGAGGGCGGACCGGGCATCGTAGCCGACCAAGTCATCGTGGCGACCGGCGGGTTGTCGTACCCGCGCACGGGCAGCGACGGGTTCGGTTTCCGGGTCGCCGAGACTCTCGGGCACCACGTCGTGCCGCCGTACCCGGCGCTCGTCTCATTGAGGAATGGGAGGTTTGAGCATACCGCGCTGGCCGGCATCTCCGTCCCCGTGCGGCTGGAGGTCGGCGAGGGGCGGGCGAAGCGCGCCGCCGTGGGGGACTTCCTGTTCACGCATCGTGGATACAGCGGACCCGTCGTGCTGAACATGGCTTACTACGCGACGCGCGCTCTCGCCGCAGGCGAGCACCTGCCGGTGCGCGTTGCGTGGCTCGATCGCAGCGAATCCGATTGGCTGGAGCTGCTGGCCGGGGCGAAGGGCACGCTGCGCGGGATGCTGAAGAAGGAGTTGCCCGATCGGCTGGTCGATCGCCTTCTCGAAGAGCTGGAGCTCTGGGAGTCCGCCGCCTCACCCCTGCGCCGAGAAGATCGGGCGCGTCTCCTGCGGGCCCTCGTCGCCTACGAACTACCCTGGGTGGACTGTGGCGGGTATCGCGAGGCCGAGGCGACGGGAGGCGGAGTCCCGCTCGGCGAGGTCGACCCGAAGACGCTGCGAAGCCATATCGTGCCCTGCGTCCACTTTTGCGGCGAAGTGCTCGACGCGGTCGGGCCAATCGGCGGCTACAACTTCCTCTGGGCCTTCGTGACCGGGCGATTGGCCGGCGAGGGGGCCGCTCTCGTGCGCAAGAGCTGAGCCTGGGCCGCCGGGCTGCTTGGGGCAGCGGCTCCGCGCGTCCAGCGTCGTAGGACCGATGTCCCTGTCCGAGCGGGCGAGTGGCCGAGACGGCGTTCGGGTTTCGATGACTCTACTTCGTTGGTGATCCGCATCACGCTCGCTGGCGGGGGCTCCGGGTGGCAAGCCGCGGCGGGGATGTCGGCACCGCGCAGCACCTCCTTGCCGGCGCAGCGGGAGGCTGGCCGAGGCGCTCGGACCGACGCAGGACAGGTCCGACGGAATCGGCCGGCCGACGCCCGCTGCGCCGTACGCTTTCCCCGCACCGCCCGCTTGCAGCGGGGACGCGGATCCCCGAGAATCAGGCGGCTCTGCAATGGGACGGGATGCCCTGTGCGAGAAGGAAACGAGGGGAGAGGGTGGTGACGCGCACTCCGCCGCTGACGCGGCGGTCAGGGCGTTATGGAGACGCTGGACCGATTCCGCAAGGAGTACCCTGAGAAGTTCGTCCCCCCTGACGTTGCGTTCTCTCGCATCCATCGTGGCGATCGCATCTTCATCGGGACGGGATGCGGGCAGCCGCAGTATCTCGTCGACGCGATGGTCGAGTTCGTCAAGACGAACCCCAAAGCGTTCTTCGACGCGGAAGTCGTCCACGTGTGGACTCTCGGGCTGACGCCGTATCTTCGGGAAGAAGTGAAGAGGAACTTCCGTCTCGATTCGTTCTTCATCGGTTCCCCGACGCGCGCGGCGGTGAACCAAGGCGAGGCGGACTACACGGCGATCTTCCTGTCGCAGGTTCCGCAGCTCTTCCGGCGTGGGGTGGTGCCGATCGACGTGGCGCTCATCCAGACGTCGCTTCCCGACGAACATGGCTACATGAGTCTTGGGGTCAGTGTGGATATCGTGCGCGCGGCCACTGACTGCGCTCGGACCGTGATCTGCCAGGTGAACCAGTCGATGCCGCGGACGCACGGCGACAGCTTCGTGCACCTCCGCGACGCCGACTTCGTGCTGCCTCACGACGAGCCGCTCCTCGAGTATGAGACCTCGGCGCCGGACGGCATCGCGGATCGCATTGGAGGCTATGTTGCGCGGCTCGTTCAGGACGGCGCGACCATCCAGGTGGGCTACGGACGAATCCCCGACGCCATTCTCTCGCACCTCTCGGGGAAGACTCACCTTGGAGTTCACACCGAACTATTGACCGACGGCATCGTCGAGTTGATGAAGGCCGGGGTGATCGACAACACGCGGAAGTCGATCGACCAGAACAAGACGGTGGCCGCATTCTGCATGGGACGCCAACCGACGTACGAGTTCCTGAGCGACAACCCGTCGGTATCGTTCCGTCCGGTGGACTACACCAACAACCCTGCGGTGATCGCGCGGGTCGAGAAGATGACGGCCATCAATACGGCGCTCGAGATCGACCTCACCGGGCAGGCGACGGCGGAGTCGCTGGGAAATGAGTTCTACAGCGGAATCGGCGGGCAGGCGGACTTCATGCGCGGCGCGGTCCTGGCGCCGGAGGGGAAGTCGATCCTCTGCATCGAATCGACGGCGCGCTTCGGCGAAGTGTCGCGCATCGTCCCCAGTCTGAGCAGCGGCGCGGGCGTGACGTTGACGCGCGGCGATCTTCACTACGTCGTGACGGAGTACGGCATCGCCTATCTGCACGGAAAGAACATGCGGGAGCGAGCGATGGAACTGATGCGTGTCGCTCACCCGAAGTTCCGCCCGTGGCTGCTTCGCGAGGCGAAGGCCCGAAATCTTGTCTATCGCGATCAGGCGTACGTTCCTGGCAAGCGGGGGGAGTACCCGGAGCACCTCGAGACGTACCGCACGACGAAGCTCGACCAGGAGGTTCTGCTCCGCCCCGTCCGGATCAGCGACGAGCCGCTGCTGAAGGACTTCTTCTACGCGTTGTCGGACCAGTCGATCTACCAGCGCTTCATCTCGTCGAGGAAAGACATGCCGCACGAGCGGCTTCAGGAGTTCGTCGTCATCGACTACACGTCGGAGATGGTGATCCTTGCCGTCATGACCGTCGACGAGCGCGAGATCGTGGCCGGCGTCGGGCAATACGGGATCGATGCCCAGACGCACACCGCCGAGGTGGCGCTGGTGGTCCGCGACGACGTTCAGAAGCGCGGCGTGGGCACAGAGCTCCTGAACTACCTGACATTGCTGGCAAGAAAGGAAGGCCTGCTGGGGTTCACAGCCGAGGTACTGATCGAGAACCGCCCCATGATGCGACTCTTCGAGCGGGCGGGGTTCTCAATCGACAAGAAACGGGGGGCCGGCGTCTATGAGCTCAAGATGCTGTTTGGATGAGTCGGCGACTCGCGAGAGCATGAAACGTCTGTTCAACCCGCGCGGAGTCGCCATCATCGGCGCATCGACCAATCCGGGGAAGATCGGATATCGGATCGTCGAGAACATGGTGAAGTCCGGGTACACCGGACGCATCTATCCCATCAACCCGAAGGGCGGGGAGATCCTCGGGTGGCCGGTGCACGCGACGCTCGCCGAGGTGGAGGGAGACGTCGATGTCGCCGTGCTCTCGGTGCCCGCCGATCACGTGATGGCTGCCGTCGCCGACTGCGGCGCGAAGAGGGTCGGTCACCTCGTCGTGGTCACGTCGGGCTTCTCGGAGATCGGGAACATCGCGGGAGAGAAGGACGTCGTGGCTCTCGCTCACGC
>CAIOLV010000122.1 GCA_903859225.1 uncultured bacterium | reverse complement strand
GAACGTGGATGGCCTCGCCGTCAACGAGAATCGGCTCGAACGCCTGCATCGAGAGACGATGGAGCGTCGGAGCTCGGTTGAGGAGGACCGGGTGTTTCTTGATCAGCTTGTCGAGGATGTCCCACACCTCGGGCATCTCGCCCATGAGGGCCCGATTCTTGATCTCATCGAAGTCCGAGAATGTCGTCGTCTCGAGATAGTGCAGAATGAACGGCTTGAACAGCTCAAGCGCCATCTTCTTCGGAATGCCGCATTGCGCGAGCTTCAACTTGGGATCGACAACGATCACCGCGCGCCCGGAGTAGTCAACCCGCCGGCCGAGCAGATTGCGCCGCAGGCGTCCGTGCTTGCCATGGATGCGCTCCGACAGCGACTTGAGCGGGCGGTTGTCGCGACCGCGAATCGGGCTCTCCTTCTTCTCGTTGTGTATCAGAGCGTCGACCGCTTCCTGCAGCATGCGCCGCTCGTTGCGCAGGATGACCTCCGGCGCGCCCATATCGACGAGCTTCTTCAGCCGGTTGTTGCGGTTGATGATGCGGCGATAGAGGTCATTCAGGTCCGTCGTCGCGAACTTCCCGCCCTCGAGCTGAATCATCGGGCGCAGATCCGGCGGAAGCACGGGGACAACGTCGAGAATCATGTCCTGCGGATTGTTGCCCGACCGCCGAAGTTGATCGACGACCTCCAGCCGTTTCATCAGGCGGCGCCGGTTGCCGATTCCCGTCTCCTGCTGTAGTTCCTCGGTCAGTGACGCGTACAGTTCTTCGATGTCCAGCGACTCGAGAATGCCCTTGATCCCTGCAGCGCCAGTCTCGGCGCTGAACCCGTCGGGGTAGATGCGCTCGTAGGCACGCTTCTCGAGGTACGTCAGGCGATCGCCCAACGCGATGGGGATGCTGCGGTCCTTGATTCGCGTGACCATGAACGCCAGGCTGTCAAGAATCTCCCGATCGAGCGGCTGACCGGTGACCGCGCCATAGCGGTCGACGAGCATGTCGTAGGCCGTCTTGGAGCACATCTCGCCCACTGGCCGCTCCGCGATCACCGTATCCGCCTCGACCTCGTCGCCGTCCTCGAGCATGACCTCCGCGTCGCCGACCATCGGATACTCCTGCCCACCGATGATGACGGAGCGAATGCGCTCCCCGTTGGTCAGCTGCCGCTCTTCGATCGTGACGCGACCGCCTTCTTCCGCGAGAACCCGCGGCGCTGCATCGATGTAGTACGCTGGCTCCACTTCGAACGCGAGCGCCTGGGACAGAATGCTGACTTCTGATGCGTAGAGCGACTCGCCGGGCCGGACGTCTTTGTTGTCGGACGTCGTGACGACGTACAGCGCCTGTTCGAGCGGCTCCGTCTCGTAGTAGGCGATGCGTTGGAGGTCCCGCCGCTTCAGGCCGAGGAGACGGCTGAGAAGGCTGGAGACCCCCTTCAGAAACCAGAAGTGGACAACCGGGCTGGCCAGTTGGATGTGCCCCATGTTGACGCGGCGGACGGAGGAGTCCGTGACGAGCACGTGGCACTTCTCGCACGTGATCCCCTCGTACTTCTTGCCCTTGTACTTACCGCACGCGCACTCGTAGTCGTTGGCGGGCCCGAAGATCTCCTCGGCGTACAGACCGCCACGCTCCGCCCGATGCGTGCGGTAGTTGATCGTTTCGGATTCCGTGATCTCTCCGTGTGACCAGCCAAGAATCACTGATGCCGGAGCCAGCTGGAGCCTTATGCGACGGATGTCATCGCCGGAAATCACTCGCCTCACCTCTCCTTACCTACGAGGCCGACGCGACCCCGCCGCGCCCAATGCCCTAGTCATCCGCCACGGAGGTCGACTCTGCGGAGTCCGAGCGCGACGCGCCATCGCTCCTCGTCTTCCGATAGTCCGTGGAGTAGTACCCTTTGCCTTTGTAGATCACGCCAATACGAGGGATGAGCCGCTTCGTCTTCGCGCCGCCGCAATGGGGGCAAGAGACAGAACTCTCCTCATCACTTCGCCGCAGCACGCGAAACTCGCTCTTGCACTGCGCGCACTCGTACCGGTAAAAAGGCATAATTGCCCCGCCCTAGTCCTGTAGGGCTAGCACCCACTGTCTCTTCCCTCTCATGGATCGCAATCGCGGAGATGACGGACGCTCTATTCCGAAGCCACGCATCCCTGGTCCGACTGGTTGGTGGAGTATAGCCTGCACCCGCCGCCTGTCAAGCCGCCGCCGGCTCTGGGGAGAGCAGCGCCAGGCCCTGCACCCCGGGCATCTCGAGCAACTCCTCGGCTGAGCCGAGCGCCCTGCTGTTCACCAACAGCGTCTCATCATCGCTCTCGAGTCGGTAGTAGATGGGAACGGAAACGCCACGTCCGCCGCTCGCGTGGGTCGCGACGATGCACGCCGCCACCTCGAGGATCCGACCCTGTTCGGCCTCCGTCCGCTCTTCCCAGTTTGCTCGCACCAGCGCCATCGGACCGTGCGGTGTCGAAGGGTAGACACGAAGGTCCTGGGGCAGGAAGAGATTCTGGAGCTCGCGCTTCTCCTCCTCTTCCACGGCGAGCACCACCTTGGCCCCAGGCTCGACTTTGTAGTAGAAGGCAAAATCGAGTAAGCGGAGTCCGTTCAGGGTGAATCCCTCCTCGGCGAACAGATTCGCCACGCGCTCCCCGAACCCCGGCACGGTCAGCTTACAGCGCCCGCACGACCCCATCCTGTTTCCTGTCTGGAGCCCCAACGCCGCCGCCATTTCGACCAGCTCGCCGTTCCCCATCGCGTGGGGACTTTCTGCAGCATCGAGGCGACCCCACGCAGCCAACGCCCCGAGCCCGCGTCCGGGTCTGTAGCAGAGTGGCCTCAGGATCCGGCCCTGAACTCCGTAGCGCTCGGCCAGCCAATTCATCTCCTCGGATCCGAGGCCATGGCGTCCGAGCCGCTCCCCAGTGACAAGGTAGTCCGCGCTCGTGCGTTCCATGTATCGGACGGACCTCG
>CAIOLV010000121.1 GCA_903859225.1 uncultured bacterium | reverse complement strand
GTCGTCAGCTCGGCATTGCCGTCCTGCCGCCGGACATCAACGAAAGTTCGAGGGCGTTTGCGCCCGTCCGCGTGGGCGCCATCCGCTTCGGTCTGGGAGCGATCAAGTACGTCGGCGCGAACGCCATCGAGGCTGTGCTCGCGGGGCGTGCCTCCGGCGTGTTCGCGTCCTTCTTCGACATGTGCCGACGCATTGAGGCGGAAGGCCTCGACCGCGAAGCGCTCGAGGCCCTCGTGCGGGTCGGGGCCTTCGATCGGCTTGGCGCCACGCGCCGCGGGCTCTTGCGCCATCTCCCCGAGGGTCTCGAACTCATGCAGGTGTCCCGCCGCGAAAAGCAGACGGGACAGCGCTCAATGTTCGCCGATCTCGCCGACGCCGGAACCGACCCGGTTGTGCGCGAAGAGGAGTTCGATCGGCCGGACCTCCTCGCGTTCGAGAAGGAACTCCTTGGCCTCTACATCACCGCACACCCGCTCGACGAGTACGCGGAACGGCTCGCTACCTACTGCCTGCCGCTTCGGGAATTGGCCGACCTGCCGGAAGGCCAGTTCGCGCTCATCGGCGGACGAGTGAAGGGACTGCGCCGCGTCGACACACGGCGAGGCGGGCAGATGGCGTTCGTCATGATCGAGGACGGTGCGAGCCAAGTCGAGGTCACCGTCTTCCCGCGGACGCTGGAGGCATCGGGGGCCCTGCTCTGCGAGGACAGCCTCATTGCAACGCGGGTCCAGGTGGGAAGGCGCAACGGCGAGGCCAATGTCGTCATGGAGGAGGTCTTCCCGCTCGACGAGGTGGCACGACACAGCGCGGTCTGCATGATGCTCGTGCTGGACAGCGCCCAACTTGACTCGGTAACCCTTGAGCAAGTCGTTGCTCTCCTTCAGCGTTACCCGGGCCCAACCCCCGTCCGTCTCTGCGTCTCCGACACTGCCGGGGACTGCGTCGTCATTGTCTCGGCGGGCGCCGAGTTCACGGTCGCCCCCAATGAGAGCCTGCGCAGCTCGCTCGCTGCCCTCGCAGGAGTGCTCGACATCGTGATCGAGAGCGAGGACAAGCGATGACGTGGCGGCCGCGCGGCGTCCTCCGGTGGCTCTACCCAGGGATGGGTGTCAAGCGATGGCTCGGGCTCGCGTTCTTGTCGATGGCCGTCCTGACGCTTGCGCTCCTCTATGCGTTCGGCATCGACCTGATGAGATTCCTCTACCGTTCCTTCCCGTTGACACAGACGGCGCGCTACGGGCTGGCTGCGGCAGCTCTCCTCGTCGGCATTGGCGCCTTCCTCTACGCGATCCTCCGCCTCGTGCGGTCGGTCGCTCGCGGCGTGGCTCCGGACTCGCACGAGAAGATGACGGCCGCCGTCTATCGCACCCGCGTCCTCGAGCGTGCGCCGCACGTCGTCGCCATCGGCGGTGGAACCGGTCTGTCCACGCTTCTTCGCGGGCTCAAGCAGGTGACAGCCAACATCACCGCGGTGGTGACGGTAACCGACGACGGCGGAAGCTCGGGCCGTCTCCGCGACGAGATCGACGTCCTCCCGCCCGGCGACGTGCGCAACTGCCTCCTCGCGTTGGCCGAGGACGAGTCCCGCCTGTCCAACTACTTCCAGCACCGCTTCGATGCGCCGCCGGAACTCGCCGGCCACTCGCTCGGCAACCTCATCCTCGTCGGGCTGGAGCAGGCGACGGGCGGCTTCGACCGTGCCATCGAGGCCATGAGCTACTTCCTCAACGTCCGCGGCCGCGTCCTTCCGGCAACGCTGACCAAGACCCATCTGGTCGCCCGCTTCGCGGACGGCGACACCGTCGAAGGTGAGAGCCGCATCGGGCACGACGGCCGGCGGGTGGACCGCCTCTGGCTCTCCACCACGCCCGTTCCCGCCTACGAGCGCGTCCTCGAGGCGATCGCGGACGCGGACCTGATCATCCTCGGACCCGGCAGCCTGTTCACTAGCCTCGTTCCGAACTTGCTCGTCGACTCGATCGCCAACGCCATCGAGTCGGCTGCCGCCGAGAAGGCACTCGTTGCGAACCTCATGACCCAGCCCGGGGAGACGGACGGGTTCAAGCTCTCCGACCACCTGCGCGCGCTCGGCGGGTACATCCGCGTGCAGGAGTTCGATCTGCTTCTCGTCAACTCGGCGAGACCGACCGAACCGATCCTCGCAGGCTACAAGAGCGAGGCCGCCGAACCCGTCGAGGACGACCTCCCGACGCCGAACGAGTATGGGCTCCGCGTCGTTCGGGAAGACCTGATGGGAATCGCCGATCTGGCGGGGAAGGCGACCGTCAAGCACGATCCCGACAAGCTCGCCCGCGCCATCGCCCGCCACACGCGGACGTTCGCTCGCCGCGCCGGGAACGACTAACCCTTGATCACCGCCATTGGACGCAGCCGGGCAACGGCCCGGTTCAGCCCTGCGGTTTCCGCCGCGGCTACGACGCGCTCGACATCCTTGTACGCGCCCGGCGCCTCCTCGGCCACTCCCCGCGCGTCGTGCGCCCACACGCGGATTCCGTCCCTTCGCAGCGCGGCGACGATCTCGTCTCCCCAGTACTTCTTCGCCGCCTTCTTCCGCGACAGCGCCCGCCCAGCACCATGGATTCCGCTTCCGAACGCCAACTGCATGCCGCGCTCGGTTCCTCGCATGATGTACGAGGCGGTGCCCATCGTGCCCCCGACAAAGATCGGATGACCGACCCGTCGGTAGGCGGCCGGAGCCTCTTCTCGCCCCGGCCCGAACGCACGTGTCGCTCCCTTCCGGTGAACCAGCAGCCGTCGACGCTCTCCGTCGACGTCGTGCTCCTCGATCTTCGCGTTGTTGTGTCCGATGTCGTAGACCGCCCCGACATCGCGAGGGTCGAGGCCGCAGCTGCGCTCAAGCGAAGTGCGCACGAGGTGCGCGATCATCTGTCGGTTGGCGAACGCGCAGTTCGCGCCAGCCGCGACGGCCGCGAGGTATCGCGCCCCCTCCGGACTGCGGATCGGCGCGCAGGCCATCTCCTGGTCCGGGATCGCGAGCCCGTAGCGGACGCTCGCCGCGCCGAGTTCCTTCAGGTAGTCCTGCCCGATCTGGTGTCCGAGGGCGCGCGACCCCGTGTGAATGGCGACGACGACCTGACCTTCGCGCAATCCGTACGCGGCGGCGGCCTCCACGTCGAGCACGCGCTCGACGTACTGCACCTCGAGGTAGTGGTTGCCCGACCCCAACGTGCCCACCTGCTTGAACTCACGCTGTTTGGCGAGTGCGCTCACCGCGGCGGGGTCCGCCCCGCTCATCCGCCCGCCCTCCTCTGCGAACTCGAGGTCCTCGGGTAGCCCGTACCCCTGGCGCACGACGTAGGACGCTCCCTCGTCGAGCACACGGTCGATCTCCTCAACTGAAAGCCGCAGGGTGCCCGATGACCCGAGCCCGGCCGGCACGCTGCGGAACAGGTCTTCGCCGATGCGCTCGATGTCGTCGGCGATCCGCGCCCGCTCGAGCGGCGTTCGCAGCACGCGGACGCCGCAGTTGATGTCAAAACCGACCCCGCCGACAACGGCGACGCCCGCGTCGAGGTCGAACGCGCCCACGCCGCCGATCGGGAAGCCGTAGCCGGGGTGGACGTCGGGCAACGCAAGCGCCGCCGACACGATGCCCGGCATCGACGCGACATGCTTGACCTGTCGAAGGGCACTCCACTGTGCCTCGTCGCTCCCCTCGCGGCGCAACTGCTCGATCGTCTCCCGGTCGGCGTAGATCCTTCCGGGCACCGTCATTCGATCGTGGGGCGGAAGCACCCACTCTACGTCGCTCACTTGCTCCAGGCGATCGAATTCGTCCACGCCCCACCTCCTAGACGTCGGCGACGTACTCCGCAATCCACATCGTCCCTTCGGCGCGAACGCGGAGCCCAAGGAGACTGATCCCTTTCACCTCCGACCGCGCCTCGTGGCGCGGCGGATCGAGAGGCTCACCCCACGCAGCCGCCCGGAGGGACGGCTCTCCTTCGTCCTGTGCGACCTCTGCGCAGAAGCGCGAGAAGACGAGGCCCGAGGTGTCTTTCTCCGCCACCAGCGCTGAAAGCCAATCGACGAGGAGGAGTTCGAGCGAGCCGGCGCGGAGCGAGAACTCCCGCAACTCCGTTGGTCGAACGCGGTCGAGGTTGACCATTGCGCCAAGCAGGGCGCGGGCCGCCTCCGCGAACGCCTCGCCCACCGTGGCTCCCCACGCACGAACTGCCAGGTCCGCCGTGTGGTCACGATACGCGAACCCCACGTCAGACCTCCTTCTGCCGCGGGATCGGCACGGAGAAGAGAGGCGTGTACTGCGCGCCGCGCGGTGTCAGTTCGCTCTGCATGAGGACGATGGCCCCGGGCGCACAGTCGCGTGTTGCGAGAGCGCCGATCTTCCCAACCACCTCTCCCAGCCGCGGATCCGGCGCACCCTTCAGTCGGGCGATCGTCACGTGGGCCACGGCCGGCTTCGGTTCTGCGGGAAACCCGAGCCCGGCAAGCCCGAGTTCGAGGAACTCCGCGATACCGCGAAACTCGGCCGGGGTCTCGCCGCCGACCCACAGCACGCGCGCCCGGTCGAGCGACGGAAAGGCGCCGATCGACCGCAGGCCGAGTGAGAACGGGGCGCACCCATGAGCTATTCGCACGGCGAGGTTCTTGAGTTCGACCGTCAACGGGGGGTCGATCTCCCCGAGAAAGCGCAACGTGACGTGGTAGTTGGATGACTCAACCCACGATGCCGCCATGTGGGTATCCCGACGGATCCGGTCCGCCGCGCGCCCCACGACGGCGCGGACGTCCGCATCGAGAGGCAGACAGAAGAAGGCCCGCATAGATCCCTCCTGGTCTCATCATACCACGCCCGCGCAGGAGTGCGGTTGGTGCTTCACAAAAGCGCCACTACAATCCCCGCATGCGAACGGCCTGTCGATGCGCTCTTCTGGTGCTCTTCCTTCCGTGTGCCTTCGCGTCGGCGGCACGATCCGCGCAATGGATTGTCGCACAGGACGGTTCCGGCGCCTTCCGCTCGATCCAGGGCGCGATTGATGCCTCGAGCTACGGCGACATCGTCTACGTGTCCGCCGGCGTGTACGACGAGCACATCGTGCTGAAAGACGGGGTGCGCGTCGTCGGCGCCGGGGCGTCGAGCACGGTGGTACGGCATGCGTACGGTTTCGACGAGGTCGTGCGCATCCGCAATATGGGCTCGGGAACCCTCGAACAAGTGACCATCGAGCGCCTCGCGTCCGTGCTGCCGGGGCCGGCCGTATATGCAGACTCGGCCGCCGCCTCGCTGATCGACTGCACGATCCAGAACGGACAGAGCGCGGGAGTCGAGGTCACTGGGACCGCCTGCACGCTCACGCTCAAGCGCGTCTCCATCACCGGCAACGTCGGGCACGGGCTCTACGTGCACGACGGGGCGCAAGCCGTTCTCCAGGACTCCCGCATCGAGGAGAACACCGGCTCGGGTCTCGTCATCGGCGCGGCTTCCGCCGTTCACGTCTCCGGCACGACGATCTCCGACAACGGGCGCTGCGGCATCGCGTTGGAAGGCGACGCCGACCTTGACATAGAGAGTTCGACGATTCGTCGTCAACCGGAGTGGGGCATCCTCGCGCTCGGAGCGGCGCACGTTCGGCTTCTCGACGTCATCCTCGCCGACAGCGGCATCGGCGGTCTCGAACTAGCTGGCACGACGGACGCCGTCGTGACGGACGCCGTCGTGAGCGGAGGAGGAGACGGAGTGGTGGTCGCCGGCAGCGCCCGCCTCGAGGCAACGAGACTTCGCGTCAGCGACGTCGTGGGAGACGGGCTTCTCCTCGCGGAGGAGTCGACGCTCGAAGCTTCCCAGCTCGAGATCGTGGCGGCGAGCCGGGATGGGGTCATCTTGAGCACGGCGGGCGATGTGAGCATCGCCGAGTCGACCATCATCGAGAACGGCGGGGACGGGCTCCTCGTGCGCGCCGGGCGCCCCCGCGTCCGGCAGACGATTCTGGCCTACAACCGCGGGGCTGGGGTGCGCCTCGACGCGTCGCAGTCGCCTCCGCCCACCGCGGACCTCGCGTACAACACCGTCTGGGACAACGGCGAAGACTACGTGGGGACGGCTCGGCCTGCGAGCGACGTTGCGGCGTCGCCTGCGTTGCTTGATCTTGACGGCCGATTCGCCCTCCTCCCAGACTCGCCCTGCATCGGCGCGGGGCCGGCCTGGACATCGATCGGCTCTGGCGAGGACGCGAGCGCACTCACGACCTTTTCTTTCGACCTCGCTCCGGAGCTCGACGGGTGGCTCGGCGCCACATGGACGTCCACCCTGCGGCTCGGCGGGTTCCCGGTGGCGCTCGAGACGTTCGGCATCGGCGGGCACTGGGTTGGCGACGCGGGCCGACTCGATCTCGACGCGTCGCTCCTCGGGGCCTGGGGAATGCGCGCCGCGGCTCACGCAGAAGGAGCGATCCGTTGGGACGTGCCGACGCCGGAAACGGGACACGCTACTCTTGCCTTCGGCGGCGACGGGCGACTCGACGGCGCCCGTTCGTGGGCATCCGCTTGGGTGAGCGGCGAGGTCGAGAACTCCGGCCTCTACGGCGGAGGTCGCTTCTCCCTCGCGTGGCCCAACGGGCCGTGGACGGCCGACCTGACCCTCGGCCTTGCCGGACGCATCCCGATTCGCCTCTCGGCCGGCATTGCGGCTCTGTCTCTCCGTTCTCTCCTAGCCTCCCTGTCGACGGACTTCCCGCTCGCTGACGGAACCTTGCGCATGGACGGCACGGTGTCGCTTCTCCCTGTTTGGGAAGCAGTGTCCGACGTCGTCTGGATGCGAGAATCCGAGGAGTGGCGAGCCCGCGTTGCGTTCCGTCCTGCCGAGGATGCCTTCGCGTTCTATGCGGTCGTCGGCGACACCACAGCGCGCCTCGAGGCGCACGCCCGCATCGTGTCCGGAGTTCCGATGGATGGCGACCTCTCGCTCATGGTCGGGGGGCCGGTGCTGCGCGTTCGCGCAGGACTCGCCATCGACGCGACCGGCGCTCGTTTCAGCGGCGGATTGGAGCTGACGCTGAACGGCTTCTTCCGAAAGTCGCCCAACGAACCGCCGATCCCCGCATTCCAGTCGGCGCCCCCGGACCCTGAGGCGGGGGTGCCGGTGCACTTCCTCGCCAACGAGTCCTCGGATCCTGACGGCGAAATCCGCGAGATCTGGTGGGACTTCGGCGATGGCTCGGCGGCCGAAGGCGCCACCGTCGACCATATCTACGCCACGGCCGGCGACTATGCCGTCGTGCTCACCGTCTCCGACGACGACGGCGCCACGTCATCTCTCACGACACCGATCCGCGTCTGGCCGCCCGACACGACGCCAGTGGGGGCGTTCGCCGCGTATCCCGTCACGGCAAGCGGAATTCGCCTGCCACGGCCGTTACGTGACGGAGACCTGATTCGACTCGACGCCGGCGAGTCCTCCGACCGCGATGGCCGCATCGTCGAGTACGCGTGGGACGTCGGCGCCGATGGAGAGTTCGACGTAACCTCGACGGAGCCCTTCGCCACGGTGGGGCCTCTCGCGCCGGGATCGCATCCGATCACGCTGCGCGTCATCGATGACTCCGG
>CAIOLV010000120.1 GCA_903859225.1 uncultured bacterium | reverse complement strand
GTAGTCGATCGTGTAGTCGGTGTCTTTCGTCAGCACGCGGCCGGCCATCGTCACCCGTTCGCTGCCAGGAATGACAGCCGTTCCAAGGAGGTACGTGCCCCCCGTGACGGCGTACCCGAACGAGACACGCAGCGCCGCCCGCGGCGCGACGAAGAAACTGTCCGGGAACGCGATTTCGAGGATCCCCTCCGCCGCATGCACAACGGTCGCGTAGCCGGTCAACTGCGGGTCGTTCGTCAGGATGAACCGGTCGTCGAGGCGCACGGCCGCCGAGACGGACTCGAGCTGCACGTTCTCCTGCCCCAGATCGTAGAACCGCCGCCAACGAAGCCCTTCGAGCGGGTGCTCTTCCATGCCGACGACGAGCGCGGCGTAAGGCTCGAGCGCTGTCAGGAACTCGCCCTCGACATCGCTCCCGACGACGAATGGGTACGAAACCGGGTCGCCGGCGCCGCTCTTGTTGTAGACGCGGATCGCTTCCCGGACGGTCTCGCGCACCAGGTTCGCCGGTGCGTACTTGAGGACCAACGTCTGCACCTGCTCACCCACGACAATCGCTTCGTCCACATCGATGACGCGTCCCTCGAACGGGGCGAGGGCCGCACTGAGCTCGCTCACGCCGTACTGGGCGAAAATTGCCGCCAGGCCCGCGTCCTTCAGGTGGAGTCGGATCTCGGTGAACCCGGAGACGTACAGGTCGTGAAGGTCGACGTAGCCGTACCCCTCGAGACTCGTCGCGTAAGAAACGCCCTCGTCCGGGAGATACCCAGCGAACGTCCGTTGCCCGAAGGCCGTCTCACCGATGAATTGGCGAGTGTCGCGCACGCCCGACAACTGCGACGCAATCCCGACGGCCGAACCGCCGTCCCACAGGACGTCCACCCGCGCACCCTTCATCGTACGGCTGCCAGCGAAAAAGCTGCCGAGATTCGGCGCGGTGAAGTCGCCGACGACGCCATGCACGTTGTCCGTGTCCAAGTACAGGGACAGCAACTGCATGTCCGTCGGTTCCTGGTCGTTGAAGTGCCCCTTGACGCGGAAGATGTCGAGCGCCGTGGCCGTGAAGTCGACGGACAGCGTCTGGTCGAGCGTCAGCTGCCCGGCGCCGATCGAGGCCCCGGCCAGCGCGAGCGGGGCGCCGAACCCGTAGCGCACCGTCCACGTCTTGCGGCCGTCGAGCTGAACGTTCAGCGATTGCGTCTGTGTCGTCTCCTGTCCCAACGCGCCCATCCCCGCCACCACGAGGAGAAGAGCCGTCGCGATCCACCATCTCGTCTTCACCATCTCATCTCCACACTAGAAGAGAACCTCGAGCGACACCCGATGACTCGTCCCGAGGTCCGGTCGGGTCGCGCAGGACCAATCCAGTTCGATTCCCGAGACCCGTACAGAGAGTCCGAACGTCGGACCTTCCCCGTCCCAGCCGAGCCTCGTCGCGAGAGAAGCCACCCAAATCTCAAGTCCACCGATGATCCGCCACGGACCGTGAAGAATCCCATCCACGTCCGCCGTGGCAGTCCACAGCACATCTTCGATCGGGGTCAACGTCACCGCCGCCCCCAGACAGAGGTTCCTCTTCCACGTCTCCGTCTCTCCCCCCTCGTATGCCATCGGCGCGGAAAAGGCCGCATCGCAAATCGCACCGACGTGCACGGCTCCGAGGTCAAGAAGAAGCCCTGCATCAAGCGCCCAGCCGTGGCCCTCGAACGGCGCCCCGTAGCGCAGGAAACGCCACCGAGCGCCAACCCCGACCGGCCCCAGCGGGACCGCAGCCGCTGCCCCGATTCCCTGCGCCGCAAACCGGAATCCCGAGTCGCCGGACGCGATCCACCCCGAATCGACGACCAGCGCACTCACTCCGACGTAGGGCGCCGAGAACGCGACCGAGCCGTACGCGACGCCGCCGAACTCGTCGACGACCAGCGACGCCACGTTGATTCCTCGAACCCATCCCAGAGCCGCCGGATTGAGGGTCGCCGCGGCCGCGTCGTCGGAGAACGCCGCTCGAGCTCCCCCCACCCCGAGCGAGCGCGCCGAGACGCCGAGATCGAACAGGGCGCCAATTCCGTCCGCCGCCCGCGCAGTCGTGCCGAGAATCCCGAGCGTGGTCACGAACGCGATGAGGAGGGACGACACCCTCTTCCTGCTCATGGTGATATCACAAGCCTCCCCACTTCGCTGGTGCCGAGGTCGGTCGTCACGACGTAGAGGTAGAGCCCGGCGGCCAGCCGATCCCCATCGCTCGCCGCCAAGTCCCAGACGTACGAAGACCCCGCGAGCCCGAGCACAACCTCGAACACGCGGGTTCCGGCGATGTCGTAGACGCGCAGCGACGCGGCGTGCGTCCCCTCGGGAAGCGCGTAGGTGAAGACCGCGTCGTCAACCGCCGGGTTCCGCTCTACGCTCACCGTCGGTCGCGCCCCGGAGGACGGCGGCGGCTCCGCCGCCTTGACCTCAACCAGAGCGGCCCACGCATCGAGCTTGCCAAAGCCCCAACGCACGTTCGGCACGGATCCCGTATACCCGTCGCGAACGGCCGTCGACGTGAGGACATCGAGGACGTCCGCCGACATGAGCTGTGGGTTGACCTCGAACAACAGGGCCACCGTACCTGTGACGTGCGGCGCCGCCATGCTCGTCCCGCGGTGCATGACGTGTACCCCATCGGGGTGGATGAGGTCCTCGAACGCAACGGCGGACGACGACAGAGAGGAACAGATCCACGCGCCCGGCGCGGTCACGTCCGGCTTCGTCCGCCCGTCGCGCGTCGGCCCCTGGCTCGAGAACCCGGACAAGATGCCCAGTTCCACTTCGTCCGAGTCGTCCTGCGGCCCCAGTTCCGACGGCCACGTCGCCTTCGTGTTGAACGCCCCCACCGTGATCACACCTCGCGCATTGCCCGGCTCATCGATCGTCGAAGACGAGTCCCCGCCGATGATCCGTCCCGTATCCGTCGTCACCCAGCCGTCGAAGCGCCCGCCGCCGCCGCTGTCGCTCACGGCCACGCGCCAGCGCATGCCGGCCGTCGTGTTCGTGATCCGCACCAGGGCTTCGTGATCGCCGTTGCCCGGATTGACGCCTCCCGAGGAATTGTCGATGTAGGCCGTGCCCTCCGACGCCGGCACGAAGCCGCTGCCCGATCCGGTCGTCGCCGACGCCGATGTGCCGGACGGCGAAACGAGGCTGATCGCGAATCGCGACTCGCCCGGATACCAGATCTGCATCGACACCTCGCGCGCCCCCGCCTCGAGGTCGAAACTGCGCGTGCCACCCTGGAGAGAACCGGACACGTGAATCGCGAGGTCCCCCTCGTTCCCCGCCGAAACGACGATCGCCCGCCCGGGGCCCTGCGCCAATTCGTCCAACCCCCGCTCGAAGGCCGACGTCCCGTCGTGCGGACCCTGTTGGCCTCCGAGACTCAGGTTGACGACCGCGGGCAGGCCGCGCCGATCCGCCTCGTCGAAGATGTAGCCCACCGCCTCGAGGATGTCGGCCGTGAAGAACGTCGTCTTGACCGCGATGATCCACGCCGCCGAGGCGACGCCGCGAAGCCCGGCCGTCGACGACGACCCGTCTCCAGCAGCGATCCCGGCCACGTGCGTTCCGTGCCCGTCTCGATCCACCATCCTCACCGTGCCGGCGCCCGGCAGCGCTCCGGACGCCAAATCGGCTTCGATGTCCTGGCGGCCGTACGTCGCCCCGAACAGGCCCCACGTCTGATCCCAGATCGCGAGGATCCGCGACGCCTCTTCCTTACCGTCCCGGTTCGCATCGTAGCGAAAGTCGAGGTGACGGAAGTCGATGCCGGTGTCGACGAAGCCCACAATCGCTCCGGCGCCGTCCACGGGAGGCGATGCCTCGTGGGCACGGTCCGCCCCGATCGCAGGCACGCTCACGTCCACTGCCGGCCGAGTGCGCCACGACGCCTCGACGTAGGCCACCCGACGATCGGCGACCAATTGCTCGAGCTCGTCTCTCGACACGACGAGGCTCGCCACGGTGCCGGCCGAATAGCCGACCGGCACGCCGCCGAGCGACCCGCCGACCTGCTCGGTAGCGCGAACAAGGACCTTGATGCGGGTTTCGCCCGTGGGGGAGACGACAACCTGGAGATCGTCGAGTGCGCCGCCGCGCGCAGCTCCTTCGGGCGACGGTGACGCACCCTGAAGCCACGCGCCGAGCACCGGGTCGAGGCGCGCCATCCCATCCGCCGCGGCCGCGCCCACGGCGATGCCCACGACGACCGCAACCAGAAGACCCAGTGCGACCCACCCGGCCGCGCGACGCCGCACGATCACCTTTCCCCTCTGCATCAGGGCGGCATTGTACCCGACGCCGAATCCGCAACCCAAGACTCTCTGCGCCTCTTCTCCTCCTCGCGTCGCACTTTCGCCTCGCCTCTGCGGAGGCAGAGATTCGTTACGCCTCCGCCCGCGCGCCGCACGCGGCCGCGGCGCCGTCCTTTACACCGCCTTCGATCCTGTGCTATCATGCCAACGCTGGCGTAGACGGTGCCTGCGCTTTCCGCATCTCGGAAGCACTCGGGCGGCGGGCCGGCCTCCGGTGCTGCCGCGCGAGGCCTGCTGCATCGCGCCGTGCCTCGCGAAACAGTGACAACCATGACAGACGACAAAGCGACTCCCGACGGGGAAACGACGGATGAGATGTTCGAGCGCTACAAGGTGGCGGTCGAGCGCGCGCTGCCCCGCGTCCCGGTGAAGAACGGTGTCATCGAGATCGACTCCGTCTGGGTCGAGACGTCGCTGCCGTATGATCTTCTCGAGGCGATCCTGCGCAGGGAGGACCTCGTGCGGCCTCCAAACGTCGAGCGCATTCTCATGCGGACGCGCTCGCAACCATCCCAAGGAGAATCCGGTGCCCCAAGCAAGCGGCGCAGAAAGCGTGAAGTTCGGCACTGACGGCTGGCGCGGCATCATCGCCCGCGAGTTCACGTTCGACAACGTCGGGCGCGTCGCCGACGCCCTCGTCCAGCACCTTCGCGACCCGCGTCGGAAAGAAGGGACGATCTACACCGATTGGGGCGCCGAGTACCGGCCGGCTGACCGCGGCGTCGTCATCGGCTATGACACCCGCTTCCTGTCCGAGGAGTTCGCGCTCCACTTTGCGCGCGTCGTCCGCGATCGCGGGCTTTCCGTCGTCGTGTCCGAGCACACCGTCCCGACGCCGGCCCTGTCGTACGCCGTGGTGGACCGCATGGCGGCCGTCGGCATCATGATCACGAGTAGCCACAACCCGCCGATCTACAACGGCATCAAGATCAAGGCCGAGTACGGCGGCTCGGCGCCGCAAGAGGTCACGGACTCCGTCGAAGGGCACCTCGTGCCCACGCCTCCGGCACCCCGCTCATCGGAAGGCGACATCGAGCGCGTCGACCTCCGCACTCCGTACATGAACCGCATTCGCGAGCTGATGGACCGCGAGCGCCTGACGTCGTCGCGCATCCATGCCGTCGTCGACTCGATGTACGGCTCCGCCGCCGGCTATGTCGGCGAACTCCTGCGCGAGTCGGGCGTGCCCTACACGCAGATTCGCGGCACGCGCGATCCGCTCTTCGGTGGGAAGAAGCCGGAGCCGCTGTTGGAGAACCTGATCCCGCTCCGCGCGGTTCTTCGATCGCGTGCGGGCAAACACGAGCGGCTGATTGGCGTGATCACCGATGGGGACGGAGACCGGATCGCGGCGATGGACGAGCAAGGCGGATTCATCGACCCGCACGGCACCTACGCGCTCATTCTCAGGTACCTCGTCGAGGAGCGCGGCCTGCGCGGCGCCGTCGTCGTGTCGTTCAACCTCACCGACCTCGTCCGCCGGATGTGCGCTGAGTACGGGCTTGAGGTCATCGAAGTGCCCATCGGGTTCAAGTACGCGGTCGAGCAGATCCTGAAGAAGGACGTCCTGATGGCCGGCGAAGAGAGCGGCAGTCTCGCCCTGCGCGGCCACATCCCCGAACGCGACGGCGTCTTGTGGTCGATCCTCCTTTGCGAGATCCTTGCCACTTCGAAGCGCCCGGCGAGCGAGCTGGTCGCCGACCTTCACCGCCGCTTCGGCCCGCAGGCTGTGCGGCGGCGCGACATCGAGATCGTGACGCGAGTCGAGGTCGTGGAGCGGCTGCGGCGGAACCCGCCCGACCGCTTCGGCGCCGAGCCGGTCCGCTCGGTCGAGACGCTTGACGGCGTGAAGCTGCGCTTCGACAAAGGATGGATCCTGTTCCGCGCCTCGGGCACGGAGCCGATCCTGCGGATTTACTGTGAGATGGAGACCGAAAAAGCCGTCCTAGAGATGCTGGACGAGGGCGAACGATTCGCACGAGGAGCCTAGGCCATGACGGCCCACGTTACAGAACCCTACGATTTCAGAGCCATTGAAGCGCGTTGGCGCGACCACTGGACCGAGCGCGGCTTCTTCCGCGTCGACACCAAGGCGCGCGAGAACACGTTCTACTACCTGAACATGTTCCCGTACCCGTCCGGCTACCTGCACGTCGGCCACGGGCGGAACTACATCATCGGCGACGTCCTGACGCGCTTCTATCGCATGCGCGGCTACAACATCCTGAACCCGATGGGTTGGGACGCCTTCGGCCTTCCCGCCGAGAACGCGGCCATCGACCGCGGCATCCACCCGCGCGAGTGGACGGTGAAGAACATCGCCTACGCCAAGGAGCAATTCCGGGCGTGGGGCATCGTCTACGACTGGGACCGCGAACTCTCGACGTGCGACCCCGACTACTACCGCTGGACGCAGTGGCTGTTCCTCGAGCTCTACAAGAAGGGCCTCGCCTACCGCAAGCGGGCGACCGTCAACTACTGCCCACAGTGCAAGACCGTGCTCGCGAACGAGCAGGTCGTCGGCGGCGGCTGCGAGCGCTGCGGTTCCGCCCCC
>CAIOLV010000119.1 GCA_903859225.1 uncultured bacterium | reverse complement strand
TCGACCGGGAGGCCGTGCGTGTCCCATCCGCCCTTTCGCCCGACGTAGTAGCCCTGCATTGTCTTGTACCGCGGATACAGGTCCTTGTAGACGCGCGGCATCAGGTGGCCGAAGTGGGGGCGCCCGTTCGCGGTCGGCGGGCCCTCGAAGAACACATAGCGGGGGCCTCCCTTCGTCTGCCGCAGCGATGCGCGAAAGACGTCGTCTTTGTCCCACAGCGCAAGCACCGCTTCCTCGCGGGCGATCGGATCTCGGCTCAGCTTCTCGTAGCGCTTCACGCTCTCTCCTTGTTCAGGCAGCAACACTCTTCCCTCAACAGCGGAACGTCAGAACACAGAACGAACCGGCGTGCGCCCCTTAGTGGGGCAGCCGAATATGGATGAGAAGAGGCATGTTGCGTTCGACTCGATGCGTCATCGGTGGATCACGCGGCATCATAGCGAGGCCTTCGCCGCGAGTCAAACGAATTGCTGACGGGGATTGCGAGCGGAAGGGTCGCCCGACCCGACGTCCGCCGGGACATCGGGTGTCTCTCCGTGGGGACGAGTGTCAGGGGCGGGGCGCGCAGCAGTCGTTGTCGAGCTCGTCCGCGTCGCGCAGCCTCTATCCCATGAGACAGAGACGACTGCAGTGGACATGGAAGCTCGCCGCCCTGGCGCTGGTCGCAGCGTGCTTGTCGGGCTGCGATGGGGGCCAGGATCCCGTCGCCGTGCTCGCTGCGGCTGTGGTAACCGGGCCGGCGCCGTTCGATGCAGCGTTCAACCTCTCGTACACGGTCCATCCTCTCGACCGCCCGATGACGTTCGAGCTCGACTTCGGGGACGCATCGCCGCGACAGTCCGGGTCCGAATTCGACGTCACAGTGCATCACACCTACCCCATCGCCGGAACGTACGAAGCGGTCCTCTCGGTGACGGACGACCGCGGCGTCATGGCGACCGACACCGTGGAGATCACGGTCGACGACAGCGGACCGCCGATCGGCATCCTCGTCGGGCAGAGGGCTCCTGACTTCACGGCGCATACCACGAACGACAGTACGGTCACCCTATCGACCCTGCGCGGTTCCGTCGTCCTGCTCGACTTCTGGGGCGCATGGTGCCCGCCATGTCGGGCCAGTCTGCCGCACCTCGACAGCCTCCTGAGAACGTACGGATCGCGCGGCCTCGTTGGCGTCATCGTCAGCACGGATCTCCAAGAGCAAGACGCCGTGGACTTCCTGACGGCCGAGGAGCTGACCAGGTTCACTAGCGTCTGGGAACCGGGCGGCAAGTCAGGAAACCCGATCGCCCAACTCTACGGTGTTTCTACCAACGACGTCGGGATCCCGCGAACGTACGTGATCGATCGGCAAGGCGTCATCCGCTACGTCGGCCACCCGACTGATCTGACGCGCGACATGATCGAGGCCGTGCTCTAAACGTCGGGCCCCGCACGCCCCGATGCTTCCCTCTCGCGTTCTATGCGTTCGAGATCGTTGGCATCGAGACGGGGCGGATACTCACCGGAGAAGCTGGCCATGCAGCACGCCAGGTCGGAGTGGAGGGACCTGAGGCCCCTGCGGCGGGAGGACGGCGGTCCACGGGTGGCGCACGTCGCGTGACCGAGGGAATCCCGCTGATGCTCGTTGCCTGGCGCGGACGCCGCCGATAACATCGCTGCATCCTCGCTCGTCGGTGGTGATCCGTGAAAGAGCTGCTCGGGCGCGCCGTGGCCGGCCTTGCCGTGGACTATGTCGACATCCGGCACGAGGAGAATCGCAGGATCCGCATTGCTTTCCGTGGCAGGCGGCTGAGCGACATCGCGGAGTACTCGAACTCCGGCAGCCACGTGAGGGTCTACGACCGAGGAGGAAAGGCGACGGCCTCTGTCTCCGATCCCGATCGCCTCCACGCCGCGGCGAGGTCGGCGGCGGCAGCAGCTCGACTTGTGGGTTCCCGCCGCGAGAGACCGCTGCGCCTCGCGCCGCGGGTCGGAGCGAGCGGGTCGTTCCCCGTCCGGACGCCCAACGACGTGCGCCGCCTTTCTCTCTCCGAGAAGCTGGCGCTCGTGTCGCACTACAACGACCAGATCCTCCGCGACCCAACCGTCGTCGACACGGAGGCCGACTACGACGAGTTCGTATCGCGCCGGACCCTGGTCACCAGCGAGGGCCAGGCGGTGGAGTACGAGCTCGTCAACGTCACGATCTACGGCCTGATCATCACGAAGCAAGAAGGAGTCGTGCAGCGCGTGCGCTTCGCGTTCGGGGGCTGTGAAGACGGCGCCCGCCTTCTCGGGCGGGAGGAGGATCTGGCTCAGCTCACGGCCATCGCGCACGATCTGCCGCTCGCCGAGCCCGCTCGAGCCGGCACGCTCCCGGTCATCCTCGACCCCTCGGAGGCGGGGCTGTTCATCCACGAGGCGTTCGGCCATCTCTCCGAGGCCGACGGGCTCCAGAACAATCCCGGATTTCGCGCTCGACTCAAGCTCGGCGTAACGCTCGGCGGGCCGATCCTCAACGTCACCGATGACGCCACGCTGCCAGCGCTCCCTGGGAGCTATGAGGTCGACGACGAGGGATCGAGCGCGCGGAAGACCCGGCTGATCAGCGATGGGCGTCTCACGGGCCGGCTTCACTCGCGGGAGACGGCGACCGAGTTCGGCGAGCCCCCGTCGGGAAACATGCGCGCCGTCGACGCTCACTTCACGCCGCTCGTCCGCATGTCGAACATCTTCATCGAGCCGCACGGCGCGGCGCTTGACGACATGGTGGCGTCCATCGACCACGGGTACTACCTCTGCGGCGCGAAGGGTGGCCAGACGACCGGGGACCAGTTCACGTTCGGAGCCACATGGGGTTACCGAATCGAAGGTGGCCGGATCGGGCCGCTCGTCCGAGACATCAACATGTCCGGCGAGCTCTTCTCGACCCTCGCGGCGATCTCGATGGTCGGCAACGACCTCAGCTTCGCGGAGCGCGGCGGCTGCGGAAAAGGCGGGCCGCAGCAGCTCAATCGCAAATCGGGAAAGGGAGCGCCGCACATTAAGATCGACCGCGTCACCGTAGGAGGGGTCTGATGCAGGATGCGATAGACCGCGCCTGCGGAGTCGTTGACTTCGCAGAACTCCATTGGACCCGCGAGCGGACGCTCAGCGTGGGTTACGGCGACGGCCATCTACAGAGCATCGTGGACAACGACCTCTCCTCGGTCGCGCTCCGGGTCATCGACAAGGGCCGCCTCGGAAGCACGTTCGGCCTTCGCCCCGATGAGCCGTCCCTCGTCGAGCAGGCGGTGCGCGCCGCGTCGTACGGCGACAAGGCGACGTTCTCGTTCGCGGGGGCCGCCGAGGCTCCCCGCGTCGACCACTACCACGAAGAGGTGGCCCACTTCACCGCAGAGGATCTCGTCCGGCTGTGCGACGCGGTTCGAGACGCCGTCCGGCGCGTCCGGCCGGACGTCGCTCTTCATGTTCATGCCTCAGCGGCCACGACGCGGCGCACCGTGCGCACGACCCTGGGGGCCAACATGGACGACCGTTCGACCAGCCTCGTTCTTGCGTTCGGGGCGCCCATCCGCGGCGTCGGCGTGAGCGTCAACCGGTCGCTCGGAGCGGTGGGATCCTTCGCCGCGCCCCTCGACCTCGTCGCCGAGTTCGACACCTGGTACGCGTGGACCGAGAACGCTTCGACGCCCCGCACTGGGCGAATGCCCGTGATCTTCGCGCCCGAGGCGTCGTTCCTCTATCTCCTGCCGCTCTGGGCCGGGCTCGCCGGGAACGCGATCGAGAAGAAGACGTCGCCGGTCACGGAACGCATGGGGGAGACGATTCTGTCGCCTAGATTGACCTTGCGGGACGACGCGCTCCGCGCTGGCGATCCGGCCTCGCGACCATTCGACGACGAAGGCGTGCCATGCCAGCGACGGACGCTCGTCGAGTCCGGCGTCCTGCGTGGCCTGCTTCTCGATCTGCGCTCCGCAGCGGCTCTTGGGCTCGCCTCCACGGGCAACGGGATCAAGCGGGAGCTCTTCACCGCCGGCACGGAGATCCAGCCGAACCCGTGGGCGGTCAACTGGATTGTGGAGCCTGGGGACTCGTCGCTCGAGGCGATGATCGCCGAGCTTGACGAAGGCCTCCTCGTGACCGGTGGGATCGGCTTCCACTCAGGCAACTACTCGCAGGGGGCCTTCTCTGTACAGGCGGTCGGGTTCCACGTGCGCGCCGGCCGAGTCATCGGGCGACTCGATCGCACGATGCTGTCCGGCAACATCTACACGGATTTCCTCCGGGTTCGCTCGCTGAGCCGGGAGGCGCGGAGAGCCTACACGAGCATGCTGAGCGCCGGCGGAGGATGCGCTCCGTACGTGCTCGTCGACTCGCTGCAGGTCGCGGGGGTGTAGAGCCGGTCCGGTTGTCAGGTTTCCCTGGATCGGATAAGGTTCTCCCAACGGAGAGGCCATGGGAACGCTCCATATCATCGATCACCCGCTAATTCAGAGCAAGCTCACGCGGATGCGCGACGCGCGCACGGACAACGAGACATTCCGACGCCTGCTCGACGAATTGACGGCGCTCATGGTCTACGAGATCACGCGCGACTACCCGCTGCGCGAGATCGAGTTGACAACGCCACTCGAGCAAACGACCGGCCGCGTCCTCGACGCTCGTGTCGTCCTGGTGCCGATTCTTCGTGCAGGAACGGGCATGCTGGGCGGGGTGCTCGACCTGATCCCCATGGCCCGGATCGGCCACGTCGGGCTGTACCGTGATCCCGATACGCTCCAGCCGGTCGAGTACTACTGCAAGCTGCCCCCGAACCTTGAGGACGCTCGCATCATCCTCGTCGACCCGATGCTTGCGACGGGGGGAAGCGCAATCGCCGCAGCGGCGCTGATCAAGAGTCGCGGCGGACGGCACATCCAGTTCCTCTGTCTCGTCTCGTCCCCGGAGGGAGTTGCCGCGTTCTCTTCTGCGCACCCCGACGTCCCGATCTACAGCGCCGCGCTCGATCGCGAACTGAACCCTAAGGGATACATCCTCCCCGGGCTCGGCGATGCGGGCGATCGCATCTTCGGGACCTAGCGTCGCGGCCACCCGTCGACAAGCCGCGGCAGCACCTCAAACCGCTCGATGACGTAGTCCGCGACGTCAGCCAACGCGTCGTCCTTCGGATTCGCGGCCACGGCCATTCCGACGATGCGCATCACGGGGATGTCGTTCACGTGATCGCCGACAAAGCAGATCTCGTCGAGGTCGATGCCCCGCTCGGCCGCCAGAGCTCGCAGCGCCGCATCTTTAGCCCACAGATCGAC
>CAIOLV010000118.1 GCA_903859225.1 uncultured bacterium | reverse complement strand
CGCGGTTCATGAAGGGGACACAGGGGGCTCACCCTGCGATTACCATGGAACGCGCGCAGCGCGTGACCGGTGTTGCCGTGGACGGATCGCTTCCGGCGCACGCGGACGGGGAGACGCTGTGCACTGCCGGGGAGCGGCTCGAGGTCGAGCTGTTGGCGAGAGAAATCGGGATTCTCACGGAACCAGAGGCGGGCACGTCGTGAGTCTCGCGCACCGCATCGTCAACGGCGTGGAGAGTTCGCTGGTGGCGCTTCTGTGCCGCGTCGACGACACCCAGATGTCGAGGGTCCCGGCAACCGGGCCGTTGATCCTTGTCACGAACCACGTGAACTTCCTGGAGGTCCCCGTCCTTCATTCCCGACTGCGCCCGCGCCGCGTGCTGGGGCTCGCCAAAGCGGAAGCGTGGAAGAACCCGTTTCTCGGGTGGCTCTTCAACTTGTGGGGCGGGATCCCCGTTCGTCGAGGCGAGACGGACCTCGGGGCACTGCGCCAGTGTCTCGACGTTCTGCGTGAGGGAGCCATCCTCGTCATCGCCCCGGAGGGGACGCGCAGCCGTCACGGCTGTCTTCAGCGCGGCCACTCGGGAGTCGTGACGCTCGCCCTGCGGAGCGGCGCTCCCATCCTGCCGCTCGCGTTCTATGGCGGGGAAGCTCTGGGACACAACATGCGGCGCCTCCGCCGAACGCCCTTCCACATTGTGGTCGGAGAACCGTTCGCTCTGGATGCGGGGAACGGTCGTCTCAATCAAGAGAGACGACAGGAGTTGGCGGACGAGATCATGTACAAGTTGGCCGCGCTCCTGCCACCGGAGTACCGGGGCGACTACGCGGCGGAGGTCTCCAAGACCTGACTGGACGGCTTCGCTCGCTTCTCCGCGTACATGGCCTGGTCGACGCGGATGAGGAGCGCGCTGATCGACTCCCCGCTGTCGGGCATCCAGTGAGCGGCGCCGATCGAAAGGGTGATGGGCGCGCCGTAGCGCGAGTCGCCAAACTGTACCGCCATCTCGCATTCGATCCGCTCTTTTACCCGGACCGCCTGTCCGTCAGTCTCGACGAGGAGGACGAGGAACTCGTCGCCGCCGTAGCGCACGACGACGTCGGAATCCCGTACACACCGTATAATCAGACCTGCAACGCCTTTCAGGACTTCGTCCCCGGCCGCATGCCCGAATTGATCGTTGAATTCCTTGAAGCGATCTACGTCGATCATCAGCATCCCGATTGGATGGCCGTAGCGGCGCGACCGAGCGCCTTCTGCCACCAGAATCTCGGCGAGGGCATGGCGGTTGTAGACGCCGGTCAACGGATCGTGACGAGCCATCTGACGGAGCTGCTCTTCGAGCCTCCTGGCCTCGGTGACATCCTGCATGCAACCCTGGTAGTACAGGGGCGTGCCTCTGTCGTCCCGCACCACGCAGCACGTGTCGACAGCAAGGATGATCGCACCCGAGCACGTGCGGAGTTCCACCTCTGAGCGACGCGCTGCGCCGGATTGGTCGAGGGCATCGATGACGCGCTTTCGATTGCGAGGGTCACTGTAGATGGCCGCTACGTTCACACCAAGAAGCATCTGCCTACTGGGGTATCCGAGCATCCGCGCCAACTCTGCGTTGACATTGACAATCGTCCCGTTGGCTGTCGTGATGTAGAGGCCGATGGGGACTTCGTCGAACAGATTGCGGTAGAGGGACTCGCGGTCTTCCCTTCCAGGTGGCCCCTCTCCCCGGTAGGCGGGGCGAAGTCTGCGCCGGCGAGCAACAGGGGCGCGGTGGAACTCTGCTGCAGAGATATCTAAAGGATTGTCTCTCTCCCAGATCTTCATCTCCCCCCGAACAACGAAGGATGGCAGTCTAGCGATGCGGGTCGGCGTGGGCAAGAGGAGGGCCCTTCGCTTCCTCTCCGAGCGTGTTGATGTCGAAACAGGGCCTGCGGTGGCGCCAATGTCTTTCACGGAATTTGCAGACTGTTTCGTCCCGTAACTAAGTGGATGAAGGACCGGTGAAGTCTCGCCTTGGCAAGAGATGGAAGGTGCTTATACTTGATACAGCGAAAAGTCGGACTCTGAAAAGGGCAAACCTGCCGAAATGCAGGGACGCAAAGCTGCGGGGCCTTACGTGGTCGGCCGAGCTGCCGGAGCCGGGAAGGTGGAGGCTGTGGTGGCTCGGCCATTCCTTTGGGAAGCGGCGTTCGGAAGTTCTGCCTGCGCCTCAGGGAGTGTCGCCGAGCCGTGCTCGATCTGAGCAAGGAGGCGGCGACATGAGGTGGCGGAGCTGTCTGCTGGTGGGGGTTCTTCTGTTGGGCGTTGCGGCGATATCGCTGGCAGGAAACGAGGATAGCGCACTGTACCTCGGCGGAGTCAGGCTTGACGCGACGCAACGGAGCGACGGAGGATGGGGTTAGCCTCCGTACTATCCCGCCGGGACGCCCAGCGCGCTGAACACGATCGGTCCGATCGCGATGGGTCTCGCTCGCGCGGATGGAACCAGTCCAATCCCTCGTTCCGCGCGGCGCTAGCCGACGCCGGGGCGCTTCTCCTCACCAAGGCGAGCAACTTTTCGCCGTCGGATGGATACCTGGCGACGATGCTTGACTCCGTCTTTGGAGGCACAACCTACCGGGACTTCGTGACGGCGGGGTTCTATGCCCCGCTTGCGGCGGGACGTACAACCGGAACGGGACGCTCTACAGTGCGGCATCGTACGTACAGCTCATCCGGACGAGCCGGGCGGGCTCAGGCAACCTGGCAGAGTGGGACCTTGGAATGGGCACGGTCGGGGCCGTCGCGTGCGGGGCCGACCCGGCTGCATGGGTTGGTGGAGTCAAGGCGGAGCTGAACGAGCACAACAGTGACGCGTACTACGACGTAATCGGATTGGCGGGCGCTCTCTACGGACTTGCGGCGGCCGGGCAGGACTTCGATCCGACGACGGGTGACCTTTCCAGCGCGTCTAGCGTGCAGGACTTGGCGAACATCCTTGCTGGGTACCAGATCGCTACGGGGGGCTTCACGTGGAACGCCAACCGCCTGGGGGTACACAGCGACGAGGCCGTCCAGGAGACGGCGTATGCGATCCTCGCCCTCAATGCGGTCGACCGGGCCGCGTATCTCGGCTCCATCAAGGCGGCCGCGGACTGGCTCGTGTCTGTCCAGCTGGCGACGGGCGGTTGGCTAGGCTATCCCTACTATCTGCCTGACGACGAGAACAACGAGCTCACCGGCGAGGCGATGTGGGGCATCCACGGGGTCTACCTGAGCGATGTCTGGGTGGCGCCCGGGGGGAGCGACTCAGGATTCGGCTTTGGGTTCCTCCCCTTTGCTACGATCCAGAAGGCGGTCGAGACGATTGAGGGTGCAAACGGCACGGTGCATGTAGCGGCTGGAGCATACTCCGGCCCGGTCACCTTCAGCGCCGGCTCCACGACGCTTCTGAGTGATGCGGGCGCTGGGCAGACATCGATCGGCGGATCGTTTATCCTCAGTTCGCCGCACGTGACGATCGGCCGAGTTGGCCAAGGCTTTGCGATCCACGCTCCGATCACCGTCGGCGTCGGGGTCGATGCATCAACAATCCACATCAACTGGAATGACATCTACGACGTCGTGACGAACGGCGGTGTCGGCTGGCTCGATGCAACCTACAACTATTGGGGGGGAGGGCCGAATACAGTCGGGCTCGTCAATGTGAATCCGTACTTCCCGGTGCCGAGTGATGTGATCCTTGGCTACATGGAAACCTACGGGCTGACGCCCGATCAGGCGATCGAAACCGCCTATTGGGTATTGGAGACTGAAGCTGCGGAGCACTTCGGTGGTGAGCCGGGAGCACCTCTTGGCTACGCAGTGAGCATCGCGGCCGCTGGCGGCGGTGGAGCCGCAGGTGGCGGCGGGTCAGCCTACGCTGTGGGCGACATTGTGCCTCTGTTCATCGCGCTAGCGGATCCCTCTACCGGTGAGGTGGTCAACGACGCACTGGTAACGTATACGCTGGCGCTGCAGCTGGGAGACGGGGCGTCCGAGATCGTCGCGTTCGGGCTGCTAGCGTACGACGCCGCGGCGGGTGGCTACGCATATTCGTTCGACACGACGGGACTCACGCCGGGGTCCTACGACGTCTACATCGGACTAGGCAACGGGCAGACCGTTCAGTACACGATCCAGATTACGGAATAGGCAAGGCAGGAGCCTTCGTGGAGGAGGTTGGCGGTGCCCTTCGGGGTCTACCCGCCTCTCTCCATCCGAGGGCAGGCTCACATGAGAAGAGCGGCAGTTCTCGCGGCGGTCATCGCATTGGTGTCGTGCACCGCATGGGCGGAGACCGCCGCGTTTCCCGGTGGGACGCTGGATCTCACGTGGCTGGACGAGACAGCGCTATCGATTCGCGTCGTCCTTGATGAGACAGCGCTACAGACGGGCAGCGCTCCTCTCACCTGGGTTCTCACGGTGAGCGCGCTCCGTTTCGAAGACAGTATCCATTCGTGGCAACTGCACATCAGCCCGACGTATGCGAGCCTCGTCGTGGTCCCGAACGATTTCCTGGGCACCCAGCGATTCACGCTGGAGCAGCTGCACGTCGAGGTGTCCGAGTCCGCAGGGCGAGTCTTGAGCCTTCTTGTGCCGCGCTCTGGGCCGATCCCGGAGCTTGTGGTGCCTGGCGACACCATCCAAGTCCACGCCCTGTGGATCCAACAGGAGCCGCTCGTGACCGCCGAGGTCCCGGAGCCAGCGACAGCTGGTGCTGGTGGAGGCGACGCGGACGCAGCATCCGGGTCCGTCAGCTACGTGCCGCCGCAGACGGTGTATGCCCAGGGCGTGCCAATCCGGCACGCGTTTCCGCTCGTGAACTCAGAGACCGGCGCACCCGCCGATCGGGGTTCGGCGAGGATCGCTCTCGTGCGGGCCAGCAAGGGCCTCGCCGACGAGCTCATCTGCTACCTGTACCAGGAGCCGGATCCCGTGACGGGTCTCGTCTCGTACGAATTCGACACGCTGGGCCTCGTCCCGGGAGAGTACGATCTCATCGTCTGGGTCAACCCGCCCGGGGTCACGGTGCGCCAGCGGATCGAGATCATCCCCGCAGCTCGATAAGCTTCCGCTTGTCGCT
>CAIOLV010000117.1 GCA_903859225.1 uncultured bacterium | reverse complement strand
CGCCCGCGTCGGTGACACGCAAGGTCACCGTGAACGTCGTCGCCGTCGTGACCGCGATGAAGGTGTGATGCGGCGAGATCTCGGTCGACGTTGCGCCGTCCCCGAAGTTCCACAGGACCGAGAAGACCGGGGGCGTGTCCCCGTCAGGATCGACCGAGCTCGACGAATCGAAGTTGACGACGAGCGGCGACGTGCCGCTCAAGACCGACGCCGTGATGACCGCCGTCGGGGCCTCGTTGAACAGCACGCATCCGCAGAAGAAGAGGAGCGATGAGGCAAGCGCTCCCAGGTATCCCACCCTCACCCATCGAGCCACCTGACTCATCGTCTCCTCCTCTGCCCTCTTTCGCGCGCGGCAGCTAGAGATCGCCGCCGCCTTCCAGACCTGTCTTGAGCGTCACTGTGCGCGAGAACTCCGCCGACTCGTAGCCCATGTAGTCTTCGGCCGTCATCGTGATCGTCCGCACCGTCCCATCGACGGTGACGTTGTACGCGTGGACAAGGACCATGCCGTTGCTCCCGAAGAGATCCGCGACGTAGTCGTATCGCATCCGCCCCGAGCCGTCGCCCCAGTTGACGTAGAGGTACTTGATGCCCCACGCTTGGCCGACCTCGGCCGGGAACCAGGTCGGATGGACCCCGCCAAGCCACGTCTGGCCTTCCGGATCGTAGGAGAAGTTGTGCTTGTCGTACCCGCTCGGCGTCCCCGGCGTCGTCGCCGAGATCGCGAGCCCCGTCGAGGTCTGGAGAGTGTGCTGTGTCACCGTCGGTCCGCCGTTGAGGTCGAACCAGCGGTTCGCGCCCGCCGTCCCGCCGGTGTCGACGATCTTCTTCGACCGAATGACCACCGGCACGACCTGCGGCAAGGTCTGAATCACCAACAGGTTCCCAATGACGACGTCGTCGGCCTGCCAGATCGCTGGGTTAGTCAGCGCGGCGGTGATGGCTGCGGCTTCATTCGCGTAGACGATGGGATCGGCCGTCGGCGGTACCTCGTGTCCGCCAGGAGGGTTCGCAATGTCGAATCCGGCCACGGGGCGATGGTCGTAGGCCTTCACCGTCTTCGTCATCGAGTCGCTCGCTCCCGCGTTGTCAAGGACGAGGAGCGTGACCGAGAAGGTCTCGCTCGATGTATCGGTCTTGTAGACGTGGGTCTGGGTCGACGCACTCACGCTTGACGTCGCGTCGCTGTCGCCGAACGACCAGGTGTAAAGAATCAGCGTGCGCCCGTTCGCCGCCTCGGACTTCGATGGATCGAAGGTCACCTGCAGCGGCGCGACGCCGAGGCTATCCGCCTGGATGTCGAATTCCGCGCTCGGCGCGTTGGCGACAGGAGTGCCTCCGCCGCCGGTCGGCGACACGGACACCGTCTTCGACGTCGTCCCGGTCTTGCCATCCGACGCGCGCACGAGGAGGGTTACCGTGTACGTCCGGCTCGACGAGCTGAAGTACGTGTGCGACGTGACCTGGCCGAAGCCGTTGCCGCCGTCGCCGAACGTCCACTCGTAGGCCGTGATCGTTCCGCCGGGATACGTCGTCCCGGAAGCGTCAAACGTGATCGAGACCGGCGACGTGCCCGACGAGGCGCTCATCGTGAAGCTCGCCGTCGGACCGGCCGCCGCGGCAGCAGTGACGTAGATCGTCTTCGCCGCTTGGTCCGTCGCGTCCCAGTTGTCGGTCACCGTCAGGATGATCGTGAACGTCCCCGCGACCGAGTACGTGTGCGCCACGGACTTCCCGGAACCCGTCGTCCCGTCGCCGAAGTCCCAGGCGTAGGTCGCGATCTCGCCTTCGGGATCGGTGGACGCCGCTCCGCTCAACGTCACGGTGAACGGCGCCGTTCCGGTGGTGCTCGGTCCGACCGTGAACCCGGCCACCGGCGGCTTGTTGAACAGGGCGCAGCTCGTCAGTGCGAGCGCCGCCACACCCACTCCCAAGACACAACCAAAGAGAATCAGCTTGCGTGCCGACACGCTTCGTACCCCGCGTTTCACCTTCGGCCTCCTTCATCGAGCTCGAAACGAGGCATGATGCCAAGACAACACTAGTCCGGGACTCGTCGCGCGTCAATCGGGATGTGGTACCCACGAGCGGGACCGGTGTCCGACGCAACACGGACACCGGTGCGGGGCGGCTGGTGCGTCACCGCAGAGCACTCACCGCCTGAACCGCAGAGCGCGCGGAGGACGCAAAGGAGAGAAGGCCGGAGTCCCGGACGGCGTTCGAGAAGCTCACGCGATCTTGTAGCGTCGGAGCTTGGCCGGCGGCGTCGGTTCGTGCTGCCGGCTAGGGGCTTGCG
>CAIOLV010000116.1 GCA_903859225.1 uncultured bacterium | reverse complement strand
TGGGCCCTTCCGCCTCAGTAACCTCTCGTGAGGCTGCATCCTACCGCTCGGATCGTGCGGTGTCAACTCGATTTCGGGTTGCCGCGGGGAGGCGATCGGACAGACCCATCCTTCAACCGGCTGGACGCACAGGCTGAGTAGCTGGGACATCCACGGGAGGGTCACAGCGCCTCGGACTCTGTGTGGATGCGCCTATGACCGTCGAGCTGGCTCGACTCCTGTCAGGCGGGCTTCCTCGCACTCCGGAGAACCCGGCGTGGCTCAGTGCTTCTCTGGGGCGCACCCACCGGCACCGAGTCTCGCTACTCCTCGGCCCTATCAGCCGCCAGTGATGACAATCTGACCTGTCGCGTCCCCAGAGACAGTTCCATCGGAGTTGATGACGTTCATCCGTACCTGGTAAGTCGCAATCCTCCCGAACGTCCAGGTTATCTCGCTTCCGCCGCTGGTGTAGCGGCCATCGAGATACCACGTGGCCCCAGATGCGCAAGTGTCGTCACTGCTTCGCGCGGCGGAGAGCTGCACGGTGACAATCTCCCCAGGGCTCATCGTCAAGTACAGGGTTCCGTTTTCATTGGCGGTGTTCCCCTGGGAGGACATCGAGAACCTGGCCACTGGGAGGAGTCCCGATGACTGAGACTCGCGAATCGTGCAGGTTCCTCCGCCGACTGCAACTGTACCTGTGCGTGCTTCCCCAGGGTTGGGGTCGATCTGGCAGGTCACGTTCTGGCTTCCCACGCCGCTCGCACCAGCAGTGATGTGTATCCATGAGGCTTCGGTCGATGCCGTCCACGCACATCCAGCGTTGGCCTGCACGAGGAAGTCTCTCCGCCCTCCCGCGCCCGGGACACACGGAACCTGAGGTGGAATCGTTACTGCGCACGGAGGTGTCGGGGCCGCTTGCGTGATGGAGAACGTCTGATCTGCGACGACAATCGATCCCGAGCGCTGGACAGCTCCGCTCGAATCGTTCGGGTCAAGTGAGAAGTCGACTCTGCCAATCCCAGTGCCACTAGACCCCGAGATTACGTGAATCCACGATTGACTGGCAGCCGCAGTCCAGGAACAACTGGTCAGGCTAGTCCGCACCGTGAAGTTGTCTGTGCCGCCTGCTGAACCAAAGGAGCTACTGCTCGGAGACAGCTCATAAGTGCACGAAGGAGCGGCTTGCGTCACCGTGAATGTCTGGTCTTGGACGAAGATGTGCCCTGTACGAGGAGCGCCTGTATTGTTCGCGCTGACAGTATAGGTGACCACGTCACTCCCTGGGTTATGAAACTCCTCCACGCCTACCCATGGGCTGGCGTCTGTTGTCGCTGTCCAGGCGCACCCGCTCTGGGTGAGGACGCTGAAACTACCACTGCCGCCGACAGAAGTGAAGTTCCGATCATACTTCGATAGCGCATACATGCAGAAGGTGACCTTGATGTCCCGCGTAGAGTTACAGGACTTACCACTCGTGTTGCTGACCACCAGGATCGCCGTGTACGTGCCAGCGGCTGTGTACGTGTGCGAGTAACTCCCCGACGGAGCTCCTGACGCCGCCGGAAGCTGGGTCCCATCTCCGAAGGAGAGCGCCCAACCCTGGATCGTTCCCCCTTGAGCATTCCCACTCGGTGTGAAGGTCGCTGTCAGCGGCGCCTGACCGCTCGTTTTGTCAACGCCTAGCGAACACGTCGGCGTAGGCTCTACTGGCGGCGACGTCACCGTGATGTCCCGCGTCGAGTTGCACGACTTCCCGTTCGTGTTGCTGACCACCAGGATCGCCGTGTACGTGCCAGCGGCTGTGTACGTGTGCGAGTAACTTCCTGACGGACCTCCCGACGCCGCCGGAAGCTGGGTCCCATCTCCGAAGGAGAGCGTCCAACCCTGGAACGTTCCCCCTTGAGCATTCCCACTCGGTGTGAAGGTCACTGTCAGCGGCGCCTGACCGCTCGTTTTGTCAACGCTTAGCGAACACGTCGGCGTAGGCTCTACTACAACCGTAACGTACCCACGAAGCCAGCCCGTCGCTGCCAGCGAGTTCTGTTCAGACTGCTCTTTCCACACGCCAAAGTAGACATCCCAAGCGCCAGCCGCACCAGGAGCGTAGTTCCATGTTGCAGTTCCCTGCTGCCCAACGCTGAGCGTCAGAGGCTTCAGATCGAGGTTGACCTGCGAGCCATTCGGCTTCTTCAAGCTCAAGGCCACATAGAATGTCCACGCCGCGCTGCTTGTGTTCGTTACCGTTGCACTCAAAGTCACGGATTGGCCCACCTGCACCTGTTGTGGGGCAGCCGAGTGTTCCGCGAGGCTACAACTTACGGGCTGCTCTGCAACCGTAACAGTCACATATGACGGGGCGCTCTCGAGCGAGCCGTCGGAGACCACAAGGGAGAACTGATAGCTCCCTGCAGTTGACGGAGTGAATGTGGCAACCGGGTCATCAGCAGTAGCTGCAAGACTTACAGGCGGTCCCCCTGATTGGCGCCACGAGTACGTAAGCGTCTGGCCCTCTGGATCCGAACTCCTAGAGCCGTCGAGGCGCACCAACTTCCCAAGCGAGACATCGCCTTGGCCAGTCCCTGCATCAGCAATGGGAGCCTTATTCTGGGGAACCGGGAGACTCACTGTATACGGGCCGAACGACTGCATTGACTTCGGGGACTCAACTGTTACGAAATACGTTGCGACTGAGGCTGCGAATTCGGCAACGTCAAGCCACTTGAGCGCGTGGACCAGTTGCTCAGCATGTGCATGCTCTGCGACAGCTTTGAGCAGTTTCGTGCCATTCCGCCATGAGAAGCTCGCCATTCCTGCGGGCGATCCTCCAGCTACCGGATCCAAGTTCAGCTCAGTCATAGCATCCGCCATCAATTCCGTCGCATCTATCAACTCTCCTAATATTGGCACGCACTTACCCAGTTTAAATATCAGAATGATCTTCCAGTTCCACGCTACGGCATCGGGATCTTTGGCATTGAAATACAGATAGACCGTGGCAGGGGTTGCGACCTCGACGGTCACAGCAGTCGGTTCGCTATCAGGAAGAAGGCAATAGCCAGCCGCTTCAAGGTCCGGGCAGACGAGACGCCCTCCGTCGGCAGTCAGTTTGTATGCAACCCCGCCGAAGAAGAGCACATCCGGCGACATCACGCTGCACTCGAGGGCGCTGCTTGTCCCCGTCGAAGTCGTATGGACGTCTTCAATCTTGACGTCGTACGGGGGGAACGAGCTCCCTATGCCGCTAAGGAGAGCGAGGAAGAAGGAGCCAGTATGCTTTATGGTGGGCGATGTGGACGTCGCATTCTCGAACGGAATGTCTACCTGTATCCATCCACCAGGCAACAGGACTCCCCCTGCTCCCCCGATTGGATCAGAGGCGTCCTCTGATGTCGCCAAGTACCACTGCCCGTCCTCGCCGAGCCGGCAAATCGCAACCTCCTCAGGAGTCGTGCCGTCCGGAATCTTCACCTTAGCTGTTCCGACGGGCTTGTAGCTTTCGATGGTTGGATCACCCTTCGCGGTGGCCTGACTCGGGATGTCTGTAACTATCTCAACGTGGAACGCCTCAAGTATTTCGATTGATGAATCTCCGAGCGGTGTCGGCAACGGATCGACCACCAACTCCACGGTTGCATTGCCTGCTATGGGCACGGGGGCGATCTCTACACTCGCCCCGTCGGGGTGCAAGACAGATGTCCCCTGCCGGAGGGCGAATGACGAGTCGACCGGTTCAGCCGTGGGCGATGCGTCCACGTGGATGGTCACTGACGCAGTGTCGGATGCGCCGGCCTCGTCGGTCACGGTAAGGACTACAATGAACAGACCGGGTCGGTCGTATCCACGATGCATTACAGGACCGCTGGCCTTTGTCCCATCCTCAAACGTCCACTCGTATGAGAGTGCGCGCCCGTGGGGGGCAATCGACTTCGAAGCATCAAACTCAACAAGAAGGGGAACAACTCCCGACTCGTGATCTGCACCGATCACCGCAGTTGGGGAAGCAACTGGCAAGAAGCACCCCATCAGAACTCCGATGCTGGCAAGAACAACCGCGCAGCCGGTAAGCCGGAGCGCAAGAGCCATTCGTCCCATCTGCTACCTCCAACGCATCTGAATGCGACACTCGTCGCCCGTTCTCATTTGGCCGCCACACACCTATCCGCAGTATAGAGATTCGCACCCCACTGAGAAAGGGAACGTAGGGGAGACTCAGCTTGCCTTTCGTCCTGGGATTGCTTCAGCAAGACCCAGGTGCTGGCATTCCGGGGCCTATGCTAGCGTGAACCGCCCCGGCTTCTCCGGAGGCTCCACCACCTGAGCCCGGCGGCTACCTGACCAAACATGCCAACTGATGCGGCTTTCATGTCAATCGCTGGGAGTTCGAAAGTTGTCCAGTAGAGCGTACCAGATGACGCGAGCGGAGACCCGGGGCAGACTTCCAGCTTCGGTGGTGGAGGCGAGCGGATTCGAACCGCCATCCTCCCGCGTGCAAGGCGGGCGCTCTCCCAGTTAGAGCTACGCCCCCAAATGGGGTTTCGAGTCCCATGATACTTGCGCTCCCTCCGCGATTCACGGGCGCGCGACACGGCGTCCCGCAGCGCAGCGAACGAGGCCGCGTCCGCAGCCTGTTTTGAGGCCTCCGGCTCCGGCCGCTACCATTCGAGTAAGAGATGAACGAGTCGATCGAGCAGAAACTGGCCGATCTCCCTTCGACGCCCGGCGTCTACCTGATGAAGGATGCCGCGGGGCAGATCCTGTACGTCGGCAAGGCGGCTTCGTTGCGAAGTCGCGTCCGCTCTTACTTCCAGTCGCCGGACGGTCTCGCGCCGCGGACGCAGGCGCTCGTCAGCGAGATCGCCGACCTCGAGGTCATCCGGACGGCGACTGAGCCGGAGGCCTTTCTCCTCGAGGACGCGCTGATCAAGCGCCACCAACCGCGGTTCAACGTCCGGCTGCGGGACGACAAGCGATATCCGTACCTCCGCATCACGAGCGAACCGTTCCCGCGCGTCCTCCTCGTGCGGCGTCGCCAGGCGGACGGCGGACGCTATTTCGGGCCCTTCACCAACGTCAAGGCCATGCGCGGGACGCTCAAGCTCGCGCAGAAGCTTTTCCCGATTCGGACCTGCACACTCGATCTGCCGCTCAAGACGCCGCGCAGACCGTGCCTCAACTTCGACATTGGCCGCTGCCTCGGCCCGTGCGCAGGGACGGTGTCCGAGACGGAGTACGCCACCGCGGTCGACGGCGCGGCGCGGTTCCTCGAGGGGCGGGTTGCGGGTCTGGCAAGGGAGCTTCGCGCCGCGATGGAAGACGCTGCCGCACGGCAGGAGTACGAACGGGCGGCTGGTCTTCGCGATCGTCTCGGCGCCCTCCTTCGGACGCTCGAACGCCAGTCGGTCGTGTCATCCGATCTTGCGGACCGCGACGCCATCGGCCTCGCGCTCGGCGAGGGCCGGGCTTGCGCGCAGGTCTTCCTCGTCCGCGAAGGACGTCTGTCGGCACGTGAAACGTTCCATCTCCGCACGCCGGAAGGCGCTCAGGTACCCGACGTGCTGGAGCCGTTTCTGACGCAGTACTACGCCCAAGCGACGACGATCCCACGGGAAGTCCTCCTGCCCGAGGCGATCGGAGAGACGGAGGCCATGGAAGTGTGGCTCACGTCCGTTCGCGGCAGCGCCGTGAGGCTCATTGTGCCAAAGCGCGGTGACAAGCGGTCGCTCGTCCTCCTCGCGTCGGACAACGCGCGCTTCGCCCTCAAGGCGAGCGAGAAGGAAGACGTCGTGCGCGAAGCGGCGACGGTGGCCCTCGTGGAGTTGGCCGAGAGCCTGTCCCTGGCGACATACCCGGAGCGCATCGAGGCGTTCGACATCTCCAACACGCAGGGCCAGGAAGCCACCGGGTCGATGGTTGTGTTCGAAGGCGGACGGCCGCGGCGAGACGCCTACCGCCGCTTCAAGGTCCACATCTCCGGAAAGTCCGACGATGTCGCGATGATGAGCGAAGTCCTGCGACGCCGATTCCGTCGCGGGTTGGCGGAGATGGCGGACCCAACGATCGCCCGCGGCAAGTTCTCGGAGTTGCCCGATCTCCTTCTCGTGGATGGAGGCCGAGGCCAACTGAACGCAGCGCTTGCCGTCCTCAAGGAGCTCAACATCGAGGGCCTCGACGTCCTCGGCCTGGCCAAGCGGCAAGAAGAGATCTACGCTCCAGACCGCGGGATCCCTTTGTCGCTGCCGGCGGACAGCCGCGCGCTTCTCCTCCTCCGCCACGTACGCGATGAGGCACACCGTTTCGCCGTCAGCTATCACCGGCGGCTCCGCACGCGGCGCAGCCTCGGCTCGGTACTCGACGAGGTTCCCGGCATCGGGCCGAAGCGAAAGAGCGCGCTCGTCAAGGCGTTCGGATCTCTCGAACGAGTTCTCGCCGCGCCGCCGGAAGAGATCTCTCGCCGCGCGGAGATCCCCCTTGCCCTTGCGGAACGCATCCTCAACGCCCTCGGCCGCAACGCGGCCTAGGCCTCCGGTGGAGCGGACGCTCGAAGCTTCTTATACTCGCCGGGTTCCAAGGAGGGCGCACCATGCAACCGATCGAGCTATTGCGCGAACTTTCGGACGCGTTCGGAGTCTCGGGATTCGAGGACGAGGTCCGTGAGATCCTTCGCGCGCGCATTTCGCCGTTCGTCGACAGCGTAACGGTCGATGCGTTGGGCAACCTCGTCGCCATGCGGAAAGGGAAGGACGATCGGGTGCTGATGCTCGATGCCCACATGGACGAGGTCGGCTTCATCGTCAAATGGGTCGACGACAAGGGCTACGTGCGCTTCGCGCCGCTCGGTGGGTGGGACGAACGGATCGTTGCCGGCCACCGCGTCGTGCTTCGGACGCGCGATGGGCGAAAGCGCCTTGGCGTCATCGGTTCCGCCCCGCCGCACATCCTCACCGCCGAAGAGCGCGCAAAGCCGATTCCGATGGACAGGATGTTCGTCGACGTGGGTGCAACCTCGCGACAAGAAGCCTCGGACCTCGGCGTCGAGATCGGCGACCCGTTCACGATCCACTATCCGTTCAGCGAAATCGCCGACGGCTACGTGACCGGGAAAGCGCTCGACGATCGCGCCGGGTGTGCGGTCCTTGTGGAGACGGCGCAACGCCTCGCCGATCAGAAGCTCCCCATGACGACCGCCTTCTCGTTCGCGTTCGGGGAGGAGGTCGGGCTGCGCGGCGCGACGACCGCAGCGTTCCACATCGATCCCTCCCTCGCTCTGGCCGTCGAGGGGACGATCGGCGCCGATATGCCGGGAATCGCCGAAGAGAGCCAGCCGACGCGCCTCGGGCGCGGACCTGCCCTGAGTGTGGCCGACCGGTCCATCGTCGTTTCGCCCAAGGTCGTGCGCGCGTTGGAGAAGCTCGCAGATGGAAACGGCATTCCGTACCAGTACAAGCTTCCGACCTATGGGAGCACGGACGCCGGGGCCATCCATCTGACGCGCGGCGGCGTACTCTCGGGCATCGTGTCGGTCCCGTGCCGGTTCATCCACTCCCCGGTGTCGACCCTTCGGCTCAACGACTTCGAGAACGCCATCCGCCTCGTCGCGGCGTTCGTGCGCTCGGCGCCGAACGGCCTGCTCTAGGATCAGACTCCTGCACGGCAGAAGCCTTCACCGCAGAGAGCGCGGAGGACGCGAAGACTGGACACAGACCACAACGGCCTGAGCCCGCGGCGCCGACCATGTAGAAGCGATGTCGGCGACAACGCATCCGAGCACAGCTCCCGTGGGGGGTGTACTCTGTACCCAATAGGGACTGTCGGAATCGCCTTCCCAAGGGCAGGAGACAACGCGGAATCGCAGGACCGTCCTCTGCGCGGCCTCTGCGGTCCTGCTCTTGGCGTCGCTACGATCCCGCGGCGACCCTACGCGCAGCCAGGGTTTCCGACACAACAAACGCCAGGCGGCGGATCCCTTCGTCCATTCGGTCCGGCGTGCAAAGGGAGAACGAGAGTCGCATGGTGTTCCGGCCGTTCCCATCGACATACGAAGAAGCCCCGGGCACATAAGCCACCTTGTGCGCGATGGCACGCGGCAGCATCTCCTCGGTGTCGATCCCTTCGGGGAGCCACACTTGGATGAACAGCCCGCCGTCCGGATTGGTCCAGCGCACGCCCTCTTCGTCCGGCATGTACTTCTCCAACGCAGCGATCATCGCGTCCTTCTTCTCGCGGTAGATCGGCCGGATGTCGGCGAGGTGCTTCTCGAGGCCGTACTGCTGCATGTAGCGTGCGGCGAGCATCTGCGTCAGCTTCGACGTGCAGAGATCGGTCGGCTGCTTGACCTTCACGAGCACGTCCATCAGGTCCCCGCGCGCGACCATGACGGCGAGCCTCAGTCCAGCGCAGAGGACCTTGGAGAAGGTGAGGAGCATGATCGTGCGGCCTTCGTCGTCCATGCTGAAGATCGAGGGAATCGGCTCGCCGGCAAAGCGCAAGTGCCCGTACGGATTGTCCTCGAAGATGAGGAGGTCGTAGGCACGGGCAACCTCAAGGAGCTGCCGCCGCTTCTCGAGCGAGAGCGTGATGCCGCTCGGGTTCTGGAAGTCAGGGATCGTATAGATTCCCTTCATCTTCTTTCCCTCACGGCGGGCAGCGACGATGCGCGATTCGAGCTCGTCGATGTCCATCCCGTCGTCCTCCAGCGGAACGCCGATCTTCGTCACCTGGAAGAGCGTAAACGCTTGGACGGCCCCCAAATACGTCGGCAGCCCGCAGAAGATGACGTCACCGGGATCGAAGAACGCTTTGCAGATGAGGTCGAGGCCCTGCTGTGAGGCGCTCGTCACGAGCAGTTCGTTGATCGACACCTGGATGTCTTGCGTGCCCAACCACTTGGCGACTTCCGTGCGCAGCGTTCGGCTCCCCTCGGTCGTCCCGTACTGCAGGACATTGTGCGGTTCCTCGCGCAGGAGTTGCTCGGCGATCTTCGCCAGCTCCATGTGGGGGAACGTCTCCGGCGCGGGGAGTCCACCGCCGAACGAGATGATGTCCGGCTGTTCGGTCAGCTTGAGGAGCTCACGAATGGTCGATCGCTTCGCGCTGGCCGCGCGACTGGAGAAGTGGTGTTTCATCGAACGCTCCTTCGTCTCGCCTGGGATCGGTCAAAGGACTGGGATTCTAAGCAACGGCTGGAAGCCTTGTCAAAACGGGGCCCATCGGAACACGTACAAAATGCTAGCGGCTACGAACGTACCAAGCAACGCGCCGGCCACGACATCGGACAGGTAGTGCTCGCGGAGCATGACGCGAGACAGGGCGATCACGGAGGCCACCGCGTAGACGAGCGCCTGTACGAGGGGAACCGGATACGCCGTCGCCACGAGCCACGCGAGGCCGAACGACGTCGTCGCATGTCCGGACGGGAAGGAGTACACATCCTTCAGCCGCCCGCGCATCTCTTCGACCATGTCCTCTGGACGCTCGCGGGAGAACAGGGCTTTCAGAAGGCGCACGGCGATCAAGTTCGCCACCGTGATCACGAAGCCGGCAAGGACGTTCCACCGACCGCGCGAGCCCCCGAAAGCGAGAAGCCCGAGCGCAAGGCCACCCCAGATGTAGCCGTCCCCGAGATACGTGGCGGCGATGAATACACGCGGAACTCTGCGCAGGAAGCGCGCCTCGCTGATCGACAGCATCGCTCGTTCGTCCCACTGGTGCATCACGTCGACGAAGATGTCGATGCGGTCTGCGAAACGGCTCCGCACCGTCACGCGTCGTCCCTTCTCTTGAGGGTGGGAAAGAGGATCACGTCGCGAATCGAAGCGGAGTTCGTGACGAGCATCGCCAGACGGTCGAGCCCAATGCCCATGCCGCCCGTCGGGGGCATCCCGTGCTCCATCGCAAACAGGAACTCCTCGTCGATGCGCTGTGCCTCTTCGTCGCCTCCGGCCCGCAATCGCTCCTGCTCCTCGAATCGCTCGCGCTGGTCGACCGGGTCGTTCAACTCCGAGAAGGCATTCGCAATCTCCATATTCACGACGAACAGTTCGAACCGCTCCGTGAGCTCCGGCGCGTCGGCGCGACGTTTGGCGAGCGGCGAGATCTCGACGGGGTAGTCGGTGATGAACGTCGGCTGGACGAGCGTCGGCTCGACGAACCGATCGAACAAGTGGTCGATCAATTGCGTACGGGTCACGTTCGGCAGGCCGATCCCTTTCTTCTTCGCCTCCGCCACGATCTCCGCCGCAGGGAGAGTGCCCAGCTCGACCCCCGTCGTCTCGGCAATGGCGTCAAGCATCGAGATGCGGCGCCACGGAGGCGTGAAGTCGAGCCTCTGACCCTGGTAGTCGATGACGAGCGTCCCGACGGTCGCCTGCAGCACGCCGCAGATGAGCGACTGGAGGATCCGCATCATGTCCTCGTAGTCGGCGTACGCCTGATAGAGCTCGAGCATCGTGAACTCGGGATTGTGCTTCGTGGACACGCCCTCGTTTCGGAAGCACTTGCTGATTTCGTAGACGCGATCGATGCCGCCGATGAGCGCCCGCTTCAGATAGAGCTCAAGCGCAATGCGCAGGTAGAAGTCCGTGTCCAGCGCGTTGTGGTGGGTAACGAACGGCCGCGCCGCCGCGCCGCCGGGAATTGGCTGCAGAATCGGCGTCTCAACCTCGACGTAGCCCATGGCGTTCAGCAGCGAGCGGAGAGTGGCCAGCATTCGCGCACGGCGGACGAACCGCTCGCGGCTCTCGTCGTTCGACAAGAGGTCGAGCGAGCGGTGCCGGTAGCGGAGCTCGACGTCCTTCAGTCCATGCCACTTCTCCGGCAGCGGACGCACGGCCTTCGAGAGGAACGTCCACCCCTCGACGGCGATCGTCAGCTCGCCGCGTTTCGTCCGGAACACCTCTCCAGAGACGGAGAGGAAGTCACCGACGTCGAGATGGCACAGGTCGTCGTAGCCCGCCTGACCCATCCGATCGACTGCGGCATGGGTCTGGATCTTGCCTGTCCCGTCACGCAGATCGAGGAACGAGGCCTTTCCCATTTGCCGAACCGCCATGAGGCGTCCGGCCACGACAACGCGCTCGCCGCTGTGCTCTTCCGGCTTGAGCGACGCGTGTTTCTCCAGCACGACGGCGATACGCTCACTCGCGGGAACGCGGGCTGGAAAAGGATCGACGCCACGCCGTCGCAGCTCCTCGAGCTTCTCGAGACGTGCCCTCACGAGATCGTCCGGCATCGCGCGCCTAGCGGTTGATCGCGATGACGCGGAACCGCGATGTTCCCCAGGGCAATTTCGCCGTGACGTGGTCGCCCTCTTTCCTGCCGAGCAGGATGCGTCCAACGGGCGAAGCGACCGAGATCTTGCCGGTCTCCAGGTCCACTTCGGCCGGGCTCACGAGGGTGAAGGAGCCGCTCTCCTTGAGGGTCAGATCCTGGAGGATGAAGCGCGTCCCGAGGCCGATGACGTCCTTCGAGATGGCCTCATCGGGAAGGATCTCGGCTTTCTCGAGAATCGACTGCAGGCGCCGCACCTCGCGCTCGTAGTACTCCTGTTGGCTCTGGAGGTACATGTACTCTTTGTTCTCGCGAAGGTCGCCGCCGTTCAGCTTGGAGGCCTTGAGCTTCTCCGGAATCTCCTCGTAGAGGATCTTCTCGGCTCTCTCAAGCTCCTGCTGCATCAACGCGTTCCCTTCTTTCGTGAGGTAGACGACCTCCTGGTTCATGGGCGACCCTCCCTATCCATCGTCCGATTCACCCCATCCAAAAAAAGCTGTGCAATTCCATCCACCGTCGCCTCACGGCACCCCGCCTGAGGTCGGACGATGATGTCCACCTTCGGTAGGTCCTTCGCACAGCGGCGAAACGCCTCGCGGATCTTCCGCTTCGCACGATTCCGCTCGACCGCCGAACCGTACCGGCGCGAGATCACGATCCCCAGCCGGGGACCCGTCTCGCACGGCAGAACATGCAGAGAGAGACACGTTCCCGTCGTGACTCGACCGCTTCGAAAGACGCGTTGGATGTCCCCTTGTCTCTTGAGGCGCATCGTGACGGGAAAACGGCCCTCACTGCCGCAAGACATACGCGAACTATAGTGGCAAGCGCGCTCGTCTTCAAGGTTTGCTCGTCGCTTCCATACCGCTGCGCCCGCGCGAGTAGACTCACGCCCGGGAGTGTCCTCGCGGAGAGCGGGTACACTCGGCCGCCCATGAACGAAGTGCGCGTGTACACCGTCTCAGAACTCAACCGCGCCGCACGCGGCCTCCTGGAGACCGAACTCGGCGACGTGTGGATGAAGGGCGAGGTCGGCGAGGTGTCTCGCGCGCCCTCGGGACACGTTTACTTCTCGCTCAAGGACTCCGAAGCAGAGATCGACGTCGTTCGCTTCCGCGGCCGCGCGCCTCTTCTCGCGGCGATCGAGCCCGGCATGGTCGTCCTCGTGTTCGGCCGGGCGACGGTCTACGAGCCGCGCGGCAGGTACCAGTTCGTTGCGTCTCTCGTCCAGCCCGTCGGCGCCGGGCTCCTTCACGCGGCCTTCGAACGCCTGAAGGAGAAGCTCCGCCAGGAAGGGCTGTTCGAAGCCTCTCACAAGCGGCCGCTGCCCGCCTTCCCGGCGCTCATCGGCGTCGTCACGTCGCCTACCGGCGCGGCGCTGCACGACATTCTCGCCGTGCTCGGGCGGCGCTGGCCGCTCGCGCGCGTCGTTCTCTTCCCATCGTCTGTGCAAGGTGATGCCGCGCCGACAGAACTCGTGGCGGCGCTCGAACGAGCCGGACGGTTCTCCCTCGAGCGAGCTCCGCTTGACTTCGTCATCCTCGGGCGCGGCGGCGGCGCCGCGGAGGACCTCGCGGCGTTCAACGACGAGCGCGTCGCGCGAGCCGTCTACGCGAGTCCAATTCCCATCGTGTCCGCCGTCGGGCACGACGTCGACGTTTCGATGACCGACTTCGTCGCCGACCTGCACGCCCCGACGCCGTCCGCTGCTGCGGAACTGACGACGCCCGATGGCGCCGAGATCGCGGACTCCGTGCAGCGCGTAGCGGAACGCCTGCGCGCCGCCGTCGAGGCGCGGTGGACGTCGGCCGAGCGCTCTCTGCGCTCGACGCTGCGCGCGTCGCTCGCTCGTGAACCGCGACGTCTCGTCGAGACGCGCGAGCAGAAGCTCGATCTGCACGTCGGTCAGCTTCTCCGCTTCCCGCGCGCGTCGCTCCACCCGCAGATCGATCGCCTCCGGCATGCCGAAGATGTCCTGCGGCTGACCGATCCGCGGCGGCCGCTCGAGCGCGGGTATTCGATCACGTACGCCGTAGGGGCCAAGACCCCGTTGCGTCGCGCCTCCGATGCCGCACCGGGCATGGAGATCGAGACGGTGCTCGCGCAGGGGCGCATCCAATCGCGCGTCGAAGGAGTGAAACAGGAATGAAGATCGAGCAGGCTCTCGCAAAACTGGAGGAGATCACGGCCAAGCTCGAACGGGGTGAGTTGCCGCTTGACGAGGCGATCGGGCTGTTCGAAGAGGGCCTCGCGCTCGCAGCAGCCACGAAGCAGCAACTGGACGCGGCCCGACTCCGCATCGATCAGGTCGTCGAACAGGCGAAAGAGACGCTGTCGGTCGAGCCTTTTGACGTTTCGTAGGGCTTTCCCGATAATCGCGACCATGAGAGGAATCCCCTCCGTTCGTAACGTGGCGATTGTCGGCGCCGGGCCGGCCGGCCTGACGGCGGCCGTATATGCCGGACGCTCGCTCCTCGCCCCCCTCGTCCTCGAGAAGGCCGTCCCCGGAGGCCAGTTGAACGAGACCGACCTGATCGAGAACTGGCCCGGGACCGGGGATCCCGTCTCCGCTCCGGAGTTGATGGCACAACTTCGGCGGCAAGCGGAGCAGCTCGGGGCGGAGATCGTCCAGGACGAGGTCATCGGGATTGAGCCAGGCAAGACGACGCACCGCGTGGTCACGGAGCAGGGCGCCGTCGAAGCTCGCGCGATCATCGTTTGCCCCGGTTCGCGCCCGCGGGAACTCGGAGTGGAAGGGGCCGCCCGCCTCAAGGGGCGTGGCGTCTCGTACTGCGCGACCTGCGACGGCTACTTCTTCCGCGATCGGCACATCGTCGTGGTCGGCGCCGGCGATTCCGCACTGATGGAGGCCCTGTTCCTGACTCGCTTCGCGTCCCGGGTCTCGATCGTCGTGCGGCACCCGAAAGACGATCCGACGGCCATTCGCGCGTCGGTCTCGATGCGCCGTCGCGCCGAAGAGCACCCGAAAGTTCGGTTCCTCTGGGACCGTGCGATCGAGGAGATCGTCGGAGAGGCGTTCGTCTCGGCGATTCGGCTGAAAGAGCTAAGCACCGGCGGCGTCGAGGAGATCGCCGCGGACGCCGTGTTCGTCAACATCGGCAGGATTCCGCAGACGGATTTCCTGCGCGGATCGGTAGAGTTGGACGATGGCTACCTCGTTACGGACGAGCGGCTGCGAACCAGCGTGGCAGGGGTCTTCGCCGCGGGAGACGCGCGGCGCGGAGCTCATCGCTACTCCCAAGCGATCGTCGCGGCCGGAGATGGCGCAATGGCGGCGCTCGAGGTGGAGCACTACCTTTCGCACGAGTTGCTCGGTGTCGACTCGTGCGGACCGGACCCCGTCGCTGTGCGTGGGCGGAAGGTTGGATGAAGGAGGCACGTGATGTACCCCACCGTTTCTCGGTTGTTTGAGGATGCGGTCCAAAGCTACAAGGATCGCATCGCGCTACGGATGCCGGTGCCCAAGGAGCGCCGTAGCGCGCGTGGAACGCAGTTCGTTCTCAACGAAGTGTCCTACGGGCGGCTCGCTGAGATGGTCGGGCGCCTAGCGACCGCGCTGAAGGATCTGGGCGTCGGGCGCGGCGACCGCGTGGCGCTCGCGGCAAAGCCGAGAACCGCCTGGGCAACGAGCTTCTTCGCCATCCTTCGCTGCGGAGCCACCGTGGTTCCCCTCGACCCCGAGCTGCAGAAGAACGAGATCGAGCGCATCCTCATCGAGGCTCAGGTGAAGGGCGTCATCGCCTCGGGCAGCAAGATGGACGACCTCGTGGCGATTCGAGACGCGGGATCCCTCGGCAGCGCGTTCCTTGTCTCGATGGACCGATCGAAAGACGAGAACGTTCTCTTCCTCGACGCGCTCCTCCTCGGCAAGAACCCCCTGCCTCTCATCGACGTCGCACCGTCCGACCTCGCCATTCTGATGTACACGTCCGGCACGACAGGCAACGCCAAGGGCGCGATGCTGACGCACGCCAACATCTCGTCCAACACGCTGGCGGCTCAGAAGGTCGTCGAACTGAGGCCGGAGGATCGCTTCCTCTCCATCGTCCCGTGGAACCACATCTACGGACTCACGATGACCCTCATCTGCCCGCTGGTCACCGGCGCAACGACGACGTACACGCCCGTCGACCGTAACCTGACGGAGGTCATGCGTAGCGCCAAGCCAACGATCCTCCTCGGCGTGCCCAAGTTGTTCAACGTCCTTCACGGAAGGATCACCGAGTCGATCGAGAAGAGCGCGATCAAGCACGTCATCTACCACCTGTCGCCCACCCTGATGGGGCGGCTTGTGCGCAACAAGCTGTTCGGCAAGCAGTTCCGCTTCTTCGCCTCGGGTGGCGCGCCGCTGAGCCCGGTTTCCGCTGCGGGTTTGCGCCATCTCGGGTTGGGAATCCTCGAGGGCTACGGACTGACCGAGACGTCGCCGCTTCTCACGATGTGCGAGGCCTTCAACGACCAGCCCGGCATGAAGACGATCGAGGATGTCGAGATCCGCATTGAAGGTCCGGACGACACAGGCGTCGGGGAGGTCATGGCCCGCGGTCCGGGCGTCATGGCCGGCTACTACAAGAACCCCGAGGCGACGGCCGAGGTGCTCGAGCCGGACGGCTGGTTCCACACCGGCGACCTCGGGTCGTACAGGAACGGCCGACTCGTTCTGTGCGGCCGCGCGAAGAACGTCATCGTCCTCGAGACCGGCAAGAACGTGTATCCGGAAGAGATCGAGTGGGAGCTTGTCACGATCCCGTCGATCGAGGAAGTCATGGTCTACCAAGGCGATCGACAGGGAGTGCCCACGGTGTGCGCCGAGATCTATCCCAACTGGACCTTCCTCAAGGCACACGGCGTGAAGGACGGGGACAAAGACGCAGCGCTCGAGATGATCTGGGAGGCCGTGAAGGAGAAGTGCGAGAACCTGGCAATGTTCAAGCGCATCAAGTATAAGGAGTCCCTCACGCTCGTCGACGAGCCGTTCCAGAAGAGCGTCAAGCTCGACATCAAACGCTATCTCTACAAGCCGGCAACATAGAAGATACGCCTCACACGGAGAGAGCGTGCCGCGGCCTACGGGCCGCGGCCGTCTTTCCCGCTGGGTGCAGGCTCGCGATTTGCGAGGGCGCGCAGGCGGCGGAGACGCTCGCCGATGGCCTGCTCACTCCCGTGCGTCGAGGGACGATAGTAGGTGCGGTCGGCAAGTTCGTCGGGCAGGCACTTCATCGGAGCGACACCCTCGGGAAAGTCGTGCGCGTAGAGATACCCGTCCGCGTACCCCAGGCCCTGCATCATCGCCGTCGGCGCATTCCGCATGTGGAGCGGCACTTCTTCGACCGGGCGATTCACCACGTCTTCCTTCGCCGCGGCAAGGCCTACGTAGAGCGCGTTGCTCTTCGGCGCGACGGAGAGGTAAACAGCAGCCTGCGCAAGCGCGAGGTCGCACTCCGGCACGCCCATAACCTCGACGGCCTTCCACGCCGCCACAGCCTGTTCGATGCCGCGAGGGTCGGCGAGCCCGACGTCCTCCGATGCGACCCGCAACAGGCGCCGCGCGATGAACCGCGGATCCTCGCCGCCTTCCAGCATCCGCGCCAGCCAGTAGAGGGCCGCATCGGGGTCCGAGTTGCGGATCGACTTGTGGAGCGCCGAGATCATGTTGTAGTGCTCGTCCCCGGCGCGGTCGTAGCGGAAGCCCTTCCGCTGCACGGCATGAGAAACCGTGTCTTCGTCGATCGTCGTCCCCTCCGCAACGGAGGCCGCGAGGTCGAGAGCCGTCAGGGCGCGGCGTGCGTCGCCGTCCGCCACGGCCAGCAGGAGTTGGCGTCCTTTCTCGGTCAGCGTGAACGCGCCGCCGAAGCCGCGCGGGTCAGCGATTGCGCGATCGATCAGCGTCTCGAGGTCGACTTCCTCGAGCGGCTCAAACGGGAAGAGCTGGCTGCGCGAGAGCAAGGCCGAGGTGAGCGCGAACGAGGGGTTCTCGGTCGTCGCGCCGACGAACATGACGCTCCCTTCTTCGAGGTACGAGAGGAGCACGTCCTGCTGCGCGCGGTTGAAGCGGTGGATCTCGTCGAGGAAGAGAAGGTCGGGCCGGCCGCCGGAGCGCCAACGGAAGCGGGACGCCTCCAACACGGCGCGCACATCCTTCACGCCGGTGAGCGCGGCCGAAAGGTGTACGAAGCGCGCGCCCGTCTTCTCCGACAGGATGCGGCCAAGCGTCGTCTTTCCCGTTCCCGGCGGGCCCCAGAAGAGGAACGATCGACACATCCCCTTTTCGATCGCCGCGCGCAATGGGCCGTCCTTGCCGAGAAGCTTCCTCTGGCCTGCGACCTCGTCGAGTGTCCGCGGACGCATGCGGTCGGCAAGCGGACTCTCAGCGGTCGGTTCAGATGCGCGCGCTTCCGGCTCGAACAGGCTGGCCATGTGACGATCGTAGTCCCTACGCGGCGACGTTTCACAATCGCGACAGCAACACATCACCGCAGAGCGCGCGGAGGTCGCGGAGCAAGACAGGTTCACTGTAGCGTCGCACCTTGTGTGCGACGTTGGCGTGTCGAACAGGGCGTCGGAGACAAGCTCCGACGCCACAGCGGGGCGGTTCACTCGTCTGCCGCAGGGTTCCTCCGCGACCTCTGCGTCCTCTGCGGTGAGACGGGTTCTCGGCATACACCGTGTCCGCTTGTTGGCCACTCTGCGAGTCCCTAGAATGGAACCGAACGGATGCAACACGAAGAAGTGCAGAGGGGGACATGGCATCGCGCAATCCGACGATGACGCCGCAGGAGTTCGTCGCCAAGTGGGGTCCCTCCACGCTCAAAGAGCGCTCGGGCTCTCAAGAGCACTTCATCGACCTGTGCCGAATGCTGGGTCATGAGACCCCGGCGCAGGCGGACAGCGAAGGCACATGGTTCACGTTCGAGAAGGGCGCCGACAAGTCGACGGGCGGACAGGGCTGGGCCGACGTCTGGAAGAAGGGCTTCTTCGCCTGGGAGTACAAGGGCAAGCACAAGGACCTCGACGCCGCCTACGCCCAGCTCCTCCGGTACTGCGATGCCCTGTTGAACCCGCCGCTTCTCGTGGTCTCCGACATGGAGACGATCGTCGTCCACACGAACTTCAACAATGCCGTGAAGCGCGATATTCGCATCGGCTTCGACGACCTCACGACCGAGGCGGGGCAAGCCACTCTGCGAGTCCCTAGAATGGAACCGAACGGATGCAACACGAAGAAGTGCAGAGGGGGACATGGCATCGCGC
>CAIOLV010000115.1 GCA_903859225.1 uncultured bacterium | reverse complement strand
TCGCGGCCCCGCAGGACACGGCGCCCGTCCTTTGCGCGGCGGTGCGATGGCCCGGCTGGGCCGCATCCTGCGGCGGCTCGACTCACACCGATTGCCGATCCACATCACTCCGGTGACGCGCGAGATGGTCGAGGCCCTGGCCGCCGGGCTCCCCCCCGGAAGCCGGGCCGCCGTGCGCCAGCTGCTCCGACCCGCGTTCACCGACCGCATGCTCGGCGCGCTCGGCGACGTCGGACGCACGTTCGAGCCCCTCTTCCGCAACACCGCCAACGCGACGATCGTCCACGGCGGGGACCGCTTGAACGTCATTCCGAGCGAGATCCATCTCGCCCTGGACGCGCGCCTTCTGCCGGGATACACGACGGCGGACCTGCTCGAGGAGCTGCGGCCCATTCTGAAGACAGACGGCGAAGCCCGCGCCGCCTCAGAGGACGACCGCGCACCGGAGCCCGACCTTTCGCTCTTCGACCTCCTTGGACGCCTGCTGCAGAAGCGCCTCCCGGACGTTCGACCAGTTCCCTACCTTCTCCCCGCGAGCAGCGACGGGCGCCACTTCGCAAGACTCGGGATCCAAACGTACGGTTACACGCCGATGATTCTTCCTCCCGACGTCACGTTCTTCTCGTCGATTCACGCCGCCGACGAGCGCATCCCGCTCGAAGCGGTGGAGTTCGGAGCCGACGTCCTGCTCGACCTCATTCGTTCGTACCAGACGTAGCGGCCTTTCCCGCCTTCCATCTCCATCGGCGATCTTCTATACTCGGTCGGTCTGCATTTCCGATGACAGGGTCCTGAAGGGAGAGCGCCATGAAGAGTCGTTCCTGGAAGCTCGTTGGGGGCATTGCGTTGATCGCAGCGCTCGCCGCGCTGGTGGGGTTGACCGTCCATCTCGTGCGTTCGACGAACGCAGCCGATCGTGAGCTCGCAGCGCTGCAGAGTGAGGTCGCCCGCCAGGAGCGCGACAGCGCCTCGCGGCAGGCCGACCTCGTGACCCCGATCACCGCCCGCATCGACGACCTGTCCACCAAGGTGAAGGAGCAGGCCAACACGATCGCCGGCGTCAGCGAGCTGGGGGAGCGCGTCTCCAAGCTCGAACAGGAAGCGCAAGCCACACCACAGCCGGCAGCGCCAGAGACGCCGGTCGGGACTACCGCCGCCCAGCCCATGACTCCTCCGAGCCTGCAGCAGCCTGCGCCGGTTGTTGAACCGCTGCAGCCGTCTTCAGTGACTCAGCCGGCGGTCCCCGAGAAGACCGAACCAGCGGCCGCGGCGGAAGCTGTCGCAGCCTCTCAAGCGGAATCGGCGAGCGCTCCAGTAGCGACCGAGCCCGAGGGAGACGTGATCGAGTCGGGCCGCTTCGTGATCCTGCAGGCAGGAATCCGGATCGGAGTTGAGACCTTCACCCTCCGTCAACAAAGCGACAGCTACACCCTCTCTTCGACGCTGCGGCGCAGCGACGGGCTTCTCGGCACTGAGTTGTCGCAAACGGCGAAGCTCGGTCCGAGCCTCTATCCCACGCAATACGAGATCTCGGGAACGCAGGATGGCGCGAAGAAGCGCATCACGGCGGAGATTGACGGCGGGCGCATCGTCGCCACATCCTTCGGCGCCGCGGTCCTCGAAGAGGTCGTCCAGTCCGGCTCCGTCGTCGCGGCGCTGGATCCGATGTTCCCATCGTCCTGCCTGGTTCTTCAGCGTGCATTCGGCGTAGCAAGCTCAGCCGTTGAAGGAACAGCGTTCTCCGGCATGACGGTGGGACTCACAGCGCTCCGCCTCGAACTGGTCGAGACGGTCACTCTGTCCGTTTCCGGAAAAGACGATATGGGAACTGTGCAGAAGGTCATCCTCGGAGACGACTCGATGAGCTACTACATGCAGAACGGCGTCGTGGTCGGGTTCGCGATTCCGTCCCAGGAGCTCTTCGCCTACCGCGAGGACGTCCTCGCGAAGGGATTCCTCGTCTTTCCGCGGACCGTCGTCGAAATGGGCATGCCGGTCGGAGTCGCGGAGCAGGACTTCCCGATCTCCAACCGAGGCGCCAAGTTGGTCGGCACGTTCGCCGCGCCGCCGTCGGCAAGCCCCAAGATGCCCGGGGTCTTGCTCCTCCCCGACATCGGACCGTTCGATCGTCAGGGCAACACGGTCGGGCTCGAGACGCGAATCCTGCGTGATGTCGCGCGGCGTCTTGCTCAGCAAGGGATCGCGAGCTATCGCTTCGATCCTCGCGGCGTCGGCGCAAGCGAGGGCGACTTCGCGTCGGTCTCGCTCTCCGATCTGGAGAGCGATGCTCTGATCGCGCTCGTCTTGCTCAAGAACAACCCGCTGATCGATCCGGAGAAGGTCTACGTCGTCGGCTTCGGAGCCGGGGGAATCGTCGCTCTGCGCTTGGCAGCCAACGGAATGGCGAGCGGTGTCGGCACGATGGCGACATCGGCAAGCTCCTTCGGCGTGAGCTGGATCGAGCGCCTGCGCGATCGAGCCACGGCCGACGGAGCGAGTTCCGCGGAAGTCGAGGCGCTCATCCAGCGCGAGCGCGCATTCCTGGAATTCGTGCGCGGGACGACGGGGACGTGGAACGACGTTGGGCTCGCCGCGGTGCAAGCGGCGCTGCCGTGGATGAACGAGATCGAATTCGCGAAGCGCGCTGAGACGATGCCGCTTCCGCTGTTGCGCGATCTGCTGGACGTCAATCCTCTGGACGCCGTCCGCGCCGTTCGAAGTCGGCTGTTCGTGCTCGAAGGCACGAAGGACTTCGAGGTGCCCGCCTCGGACGCCGATCTGTTCGCAAAAGCTGCCGCGGAAAGCGGCAATCAGAGCGTCACGACGGCCGTCGTCGAGAACGTCAACCATCTCCTGCGGGCCCAATCCGAGGGCGCGGCGTCGCTCGATCGCCACATTGAAGAGGAAGTCGATTGGGGCGTCCTGCAGCCTCTCTTGACGTGGATGGGCGGCCCCATCATCCCGGCGGGCGGGTCGGGGTCGCTTTCGCCGTCCTCGTAGCGGGATGGACGATCGCTCGGAGTCTGGCAGAGCGCCCTGGCCGTCGCAGAACGGCCGGGGCGCTCGTCTCTGACCCACGAGACGACATTGGATGCGGGCCGTAGCGCTCTCCTCGGGTTCAGCGCTCTGCGAAAGCCGCTGCGCGACTGGCTCGCAGGACGAAATAGGAGGTTCTAGTGGAGCTCGCACGCCTGCGGGAGGAGAACGTCGGCGATCTCGTCTGTCTTCCAGGTGGGCTCGAGCTTGCCGGGAAGTCGTTCCTCGGCGATCTCTCCCACGTCGCCGAGTGGCATCGGGAACGCCTACAGGAAGGCATGAGCGGCCGCATCGCCTATGCGGACGGCGTGGCACGCGGCTTCGTCGAGATCATGCCCGCCGAGACGGCGCCGTTTCCCATCGTCGCACCCGGCGCCTGCGTTCTCCTCTGCTTCCACTGGGCGGGCACCGAGCCCGAGGATCCGGCGCACTTGGCGGAGGAGCGCCACATGCTGGAAGCCGTCATCGCCGACGCGCGCCGCGAGTTCACGGGAATCGCCGCCCTTGGCTGGAACCATCCGACGCACTATCCGCTCGCTCTGCTGACTGCGCTCGGCTTCCGCGAAGTCGTCCGCCAGGAACCGATCGCCCTCGTCTGGCTTCCGTTCCGCGACGGCGTGCCCGAGCCGCAGCTTGCGCAGCCACGATTCTCACCGCGCGATCTGTCGGGCGACGGGCTTCTTGCGATCGACGCCGCGTGGAGCGCGCGCTGCCCGTACAGCGTCAGCTTCGCCGGGCGTCTGCGCGCCGCCGTCGCCGGTCAGCCGGAGCGCGGGCGGATCTCGTTCATCGAGCGCCGCATCGACACTCGCGCGGACGCGTTCGAGCATGCCGCGTCGCCGTGGGACTGGGGCTGGGCGTACGTGAACGGCCGGCCAATCAACCCGTTCGCCCTTCCGGGCGACACCCTTGCTGCCGAGATCTCTCGCCACGTACCGCCGGCTACGGCGTAAGACTCCGCCGCACGATCGCGCGGTGCGGCGACGGGCGCGCGACCTCGAGGAATCCACAGGACAAGAATGCCGAGAGAAGGCCCGTGTAAGCGAACGCCGCGGGGTACGCTTTATCGGACGGAGCTATGGGATAAGCCTCGACGACGCGGCCGCCACGTGCGCGCACAGACTCACAGGTCGCCCCGATCAGCGCGGATGTCACGCCACGGCGACGGAAAGGGGGCGCGACGAAGAAACACGTGATGGACCAGACAGGTTCGTCGTCGATCGGCCGGAGGGTTCGCGAGCGCGCAAGTCGGGGGTAGTCTCCGCGCGGCGCAACGGCGCACCAACCCACGGGCTCGCCGTCCGCGTAGGCGAGAATGCCCGGCCGATCCCCTGAGTCAACGAGCGCGCGGAACGCAGCGCGGTTCTCTTCGCCCGTGCACGCTCCGAACTCCTTCGCCGTGCGGCGCCACCACATGCACCAGCAGCCGCCCGTCGCCCCGTGTGGGCCGAACAGCCGTTCGAGATCGGCCCAGCCATCCGGCGTGAGCGGGCGGAATTCGAGCGAGAGCGGACCTCTTCCCTGCATGGTCATGTGCCCCCGTCTGTACGCGAGCTATGTCCGGGTTTCACGAGGTTCCATCACTTCCGGTCCGGCGCGGGAGCTGAAGAGAGCTCACAAGCTCCTGCCGGACGGCCGCCATCTCGCGCCCCGCCACCTCCTTGGGGGCGAGCCGATTCCCACGGATCGCCCCGAGGGCTCCCGCCGCGGTCTCCAGACCGCGTAGGACGACGAACGCGCGAAGGATGTTCTCGGGCTCGCCTGCAAGGTCGCGGACGGAACGATAGCCGTCCAACAGAGCGCGTTGGAGCACCAAGC
>CAIOLV010000114.1 GCA_903859225.1 uncultured bacterium | reverse complement strand
GAGACGCGGCGGTACTCGGAGTTCGCCATCCTGGTCCGCTCGAATGCCGGAGCCGCCGGATTCCTGCGCGCTCTCAACATGCTTCGCATCCCGTGGCGCTTCTCGGGGAGCCGCGGGTTATACGATCAGGAGGAAATCCGAGCGGTGATCGCCTTCCTGCGCGTGCTCGCCGATCCCTACGACGATCTCTCGGTCCACTACCTCGCGAGCTCGTTTCTCTACTCCCTGGACTCCGAGGTCCTGGCTAGGGCGGCTGCGTTGGCGCGCCGACAGCATCAATCATTGCTCGACCTCTTTCGTTCGACGCGCGGCGTCCCGTCGCCGTTCGAGGCGAGTGACGCCGACGACGAGGTCATCGCCCGCCTCTGCGGGGATCTCACCGCGATGATCGCCCTCTCGACACGAGAGCGCACAGGAGAGGTTCTGTACCAATTCCTGTCGACCCAAACCGGAACGATCGAACGGCTCTCCAATTCCTCGAGCCCCGCCGACGCGTTGCGCGTGCAGAACCTGGCGAGGCTCTTCTCGATCATCGAACGTTTCGGCGCCGTTGCTCGCTATGACCGCGCCGCCTGGTTCGTCGACTACCTCGACGCGCTGATCGAGGCCGGCGACAACCCGCCCGTCGGAGACGCGTCGCTCGAGTCGGACGCCGTGTCTGTGATGACCATCCATCAGGCCAAAGGGCTTGAGTTCCCGGTGGTATTCCTCGTTGATCTCGTCTCCGGCCGCTTTCCCTCGCCGGATCGTCACGACCCGCTCCCGCTTCCCGATGCGCTCGTGAAAGATCTCACGACGGGCGGTGACTTCCACCGCCAGGAGGAGCGGCGGCTGTTCTACGTCGGCATGACGCGCGCTCGGGAGGACGTCTACTTCACGAGCTCCCAAGACGTGGGAGGGAAGCGCGCCCGTAAGCCGAGTCTCTTTGTGTCGGAAGCGCTCGACCTCGACGCGAGCGAATTGCGCCTGGCGCAGGGCGACCCTCTCGCCCCGGTCCTGCGCCATCGGCGCGCGAGCGAGACGGAATCGGCGAACGACGAGCCCGTCGAGGCGGCGCTCACCGACTCCGGCGGCGAGGTCCTCTCTCTCAGCTTCCGCCAAGTCGACGACTACCTCACGTGCCCGCTCAAGTACCGCTACGCTCACGTGCTCGGTGTCCCAGTTCGCCCGCACCACGCGCTCATCTACGGGAACGCCGTGCATCAAGCGATACGCCTCTACAACCTGAATCGCAGCGCCGGACGCTCGACCCCGCTCGCCAGCCTCCACGAGGTGTTTCGAAACCATTGGGTCTCCGAGGGATTCCTCACGCGCCAGCACGAGGAGCTGCGGCTGCAAGAGGGGGTGGAGGCACTGAGGGCTTTCCACACATTCGAAGAGGAAGAGAACGTCACCCCGGCGTACGTCGAGCGCCGCTTCTCCCTTGTCGACGGCAGCATTCGCCTCGTTGGCGCTTTCGACCGCATCGACCTCCTGGAGAGCGGCGGTCGACTGATCGACTACAAGACCGCCTCGCCGTTGACGCAGGCGGACGCGGACGCCCGGGCCAAGGAGAGCCGGCAGTTGGCGATCTATTCCCTCGCCTACGAGCGCCTGTTCGGCAGCCTGCCCGCCTCGGTCGAGCTGAGATTCCTGACGCCCTTCGTCGTTGTCGGGCGCGCGGGACCCACCGGGCGGTCGGTCGAGCGCGCACAGGCCGAGATCGACGAGGTGGCGGCAGGGATTCGCGCGGGTGTCTTCCCCGGAGAACCGACGTACCAGGCGTGCCGCTACTGCGCGTACGCGGCGATTTGCCCGAGCCGCCGATCCGACTAGGGCTCGCCAGCCGCGCCGCCGAGCGTCTCGGCGTGGTCGCCGGCGGGCTCAACCGCCAGGGGCATGATGTGGTCCGCCCACAGGGATTCGATGTCGTAGAACCCGCGAGCCTCGCGGTCGAAGATGTGGATCACCACGTCGCCGTAGTCGAGCACGATCCATCGCCGCTCGGATAGGCCCTCCGTGTGGTACGGCCGTTCGGGCAGCGTCTCGCGAAGAGCGGAGACAATGGCCTTGGCGTGCACGGGGTTGTCGGCCTCGGCAATGAGGAAGTAGCTTGTCGGAATCGAGACATCGCTGAGGTCGATGGCCACGATGCCCTCACCCTTCTTCTCCTCGATGATCTTCGCCGCGCGCTCCAGCAGAGGCTGCACATTCATTCGCTGAACTCCATTCCCGCGCCGACGACGAGCACAAGATCCGTTCCCAACGGGATCATAGGCCGCAGTGACTCATAGTGCGCCCCGAATTCCTCTTTGGTCGTGATCTTTGCCGCGCCGGGCAGCGTATCTCGAAGGATCCACGCCTTCGCCTCTTCCGTCAAGCGCACGATGGTCGTCGTCGAGTAGGTAAACGCGTCCGCGTTGCCGATCCTCGGCACGCGGAATCCGCGCGCTTGGAGGTATTCGGCCGCCCGCGTCGCGGCCAAGCGTGCACCACTGCCGTTGAAGACCGCGACGGAGATGTCGTCCGAAGTGAGCGTCGCCTTCGCTCGCACGGCGGACGCCACGAGCTTCTCCGTCTCGACCACCATCGCCACTCGCCGCGCGACGCCGTCTCGCACCATGACCGTGGACGGGATCTCCTGTACTTTCAGCGGCGCATCCGCGCGGGACAGCGTTTCCCCCACCGTGAGCAGTCGGCCCCCATCGAGATTCGAGCGGACGCGCAACGCCAGCTTTCCGGCAGGACCCGCGGCGGTCGCCGCAGCGAGGATCCCGCGCAGCGCCCGCTCCTGACGCTCCACGGCCGGCTCCTCCGATGTTCCCTCAATGTACGCGAGGACATCGGCTCCAGAGAGTTGCTGCGTGCCGCGGCCGATTTCCACGGACGCGCCGTCCTTCGCCGTCCGACGAGCCGCCACCGGCGCAGGAACGTCGAGGTTGACCGGACCTAGGGCGTCGCAGAAAGAGACCACCTCGTCCGAGGCAAGGACAACGTACCCCGCGACGTCCACACCAAGCAGGAGGCTGACCGCGTCGCAACAGGTCTTCCACCCGTCTTCTTCACCCAGATCCCCGAGTTCGACGAGACGGCCGTCCCGCCCCTTGACGGAGATGTCGGTGGGAATGGAAACCACCGCATCCCCCGTGGGCGCGAGGCGAATGATGCCCATGGCCTTCGTTCCAACCCCGTCCGCCGTCTGCCCCTCGAGGACCCACAAGAGAGTTCCCATGCCGTCCGCTGGCCAATCCGCGCGATCCTGCGTGGCAGCGAAGACAAAGACAAGAAGTGCCGCCGCGCACAAGACGGCTCCGGCCGCCCCGGAGAGAATGGTCTTGCGGACCGGGTTTCCCCTCATGGTGTTCCCCCCGAGTTCGACCCTATCACAACAATGGCCCCCTTGTCAACTCGCTTCGCCTTCCTATCCCGCTTCTGTACGCACATTGACAGGCCGGCCCCTCCCGGTATGCTTGCCATCATGGGCAGGAACTGCGGTCTGACCACATGCGGCAGAGCGTGGCGTCTCACGGTCCCGGCAATGGGGCGGCCGGAGTGACCAGGCCGAGGGTTGCGATCCTCACTTTCGGGTGCCGCGTGAACCAGTACGAGACGGAATTGATGAGAACGCACCTCGCGGAGACGTGCGAGCTTGTCGATCATGCGGCCGACGTCTACATCCTGAACGGCTGCAGCGTTACGGGACTCGCGGAAAAGAAGGCCCGGCAGGCCGTGCATCGTCTTCGCGCGTCTTCTCCGAACGCCGTGGTTCTCGTTACGGGGTGCCTCGCGGAGTCCGTCGCCCGCGGAATGTCAACGTTCGACGTCGCGGATGCCGTCGCGGGAAACGGCTGGAAGACACGGATCTCCGAGGTGGTCGCGCAGATTCTCGCGGGCCGGCGGGGAATCTTCCCTGTTGCGCCACTACCGCCGCTCGATGACGAGACGTCCGCTGGATCCAGCAGCCGCATCCGCGTCTACCTCAAAGTCCAGGACGGCTGCTCGGGAGCGTGCACCTACTGTCGAGCCGTCCAGCTGCGCGGAACGCCGCGCGCGAAGAGCGTTCGTGCGGCCGTCGCCGAGGCGCGACGCCTCATCGGCGCCGGATTTCCTGAGGTCGTCCTTACGGGGGTGAACCTCGCCGAATACTCGACGCCGGAGGGCGGCCTCCCGGAGTTGGTGCAGAGGTTGCTCGCCCTCCCAGGCCTCGTGCGGCTGCGCCTCGCGTCGATCAATGTGACGGGCGTCACCGACGCCCTCCTCGACGCGTTCGCGGGCGATGCGCGCCTGTGCCCCCACTTTCACGTTCCCTTGCAGAGCGGTGACGATGCCGTGTTGCGCGCCATGCGTCGTCCCTACACGGCCGCGGACTACCGTGGCATGGTGGCGCGCATTCGTAACCGACTGCCCCACGCCACGCTCGGCGCGGACGTCATCGTCGGCTTTCCTGGCGAGGACGAGGCGGCGTTCGCCGCCACATGTCGGATGATCGAGGACGTCGGGTTCGCGAACCTTCACGTCTTCCGTTTCTCGCCCCGGCCGGGCACGGAGGCGGCCGATCTCACCGGTGCCGTCCCCGAATCGACCAAGCGGGATCGCGCCCTCCGCCTCGCTTCCGTCTGGCGCCCCTCGCGGCAGCGCCTTCTTGACGCACACGTGGGCAAGACCGAAGATGTCTTGACCGAAACGCAGCGTGAGGGCCAATTTCACGGCCACACGGCGGGCTACCTCGAAGCGGCGTTCACATCCGAAGAGCCGGTCTCCGTCGGTGTCTTGTGTCGCGTGCGCATCACATCCGCCTCGGAGGACGGACTCGAAGGAGTCCATGACAGAGCACACTGTGCAGGCTGAGATTACGTTCCGCGATGACGCGGAGGCCGCCGCCTTGTTCGGGCAGTACAACCGCAACCTGAAGGAAATCGAGAAGGCGTTTGCGGCGAAGATCATCGCCCGCGGCGAGACGGTGCGCATCCAGGGTGAGCCCGACGAGGTCGAGCGGGTTCGCTCCCTGTTCGAGAAGCTCCTCGCCTTGATCGAGAAGAATCACTGCCCGTCTGCGTCAGACGTGCACTACCTCATCGAACAGGTCAAGGCGGGAGTCGGCGTCCAGTCCGTCTTGTCCGACGTCGTCCGCGTCACCCATTGGGGCGAGGAGATTCGCGCCAAAACGGTGGGGCAGCATCGCTATGTCCAGGCGGTCCGCGACAGCGACATCGTGTTTGCCATTGGGCCGGCAGGGACAGGAAAGACCTACCTCGCCGTGGCCCAGGCTATCGACTACCTCAAGCGCGAGAAGGTGAAGCGCATCATCTTGACCCGACCGGCCGTCGAAGCGGGCGAGGAGCTCGGCTTCCTGCCCGGGGACATCCAGGCCAAGGTCAGTCCCTACTTGCGCCCACTGTACGACGCGATGTTCGACATGATTCCATCGAGCGAGTTCGAGAAGCTCCTCGAGTACGGGAGAATCGAGATGGCGCCTCTCGCCTTCATGCGGGGCCGCACGCTCAACAACAGCTTCGTCCTCCTCGATGAAGCGCAGAACACGACGTCGACTCAGATGAAGATGTTTCTGACGCGCCTCGGGTTCAATTCGAAGGCGATTATCACCGGCGACATCACGCAGGTGGATCTCGAGGGACGTGTGTCGGGACTGATCTCCGTCCAGAACGTGCTGTGCAACATCGAGGGGATCTCTTTTGTCTATCTCGACAAGTCCGATGTCGTCCGCCACCCGCTGGTGGCGCGGATCATTGAGGCCTATGAGCAGCACGAGACCCCGTCGCCGAGCGCGTGAACGACGCGTTGAGTTCGTGAGGATGCCGATCGAGCGTCGGTGCGAAGATCGTTCGCGGGCGCGGAACGGCGAGCCTTCCGCAGCCCGATGGAGATAAGGACGGGCATGTTTTCCATTCGCGAAGCCACGCCGGGCGACAACGAGGCGCTCTTGCACCTGGAGGCCGAGAGTCCCCAAGGGACAGGCATCTCCATCCTCATCGATCGGGACGACTACTTCTACCGCTCGCGCATGCATGATCGGGCTCGAGTCCTCCTCGCAACCGAGAATGACCGCGTCGTCGGCGTCATGGCGTACGCGATAAAAGACGTGCTTCTCGATGGAGCCCGCGACCGCGTAGCCTACTTCTATGACCTTCGCGGCGACGCGACGTACCGACGCAGCATGAAGCGTGGGCTTCTTCGGCTTTGGCAGGCCGTCCACGAGGAGGTCCTAGCGGCGGGCGCGGCGCTTCTCTACGGCCACGTGAAGTGCGACAACTACGATTCGCTCAACGTGGTCACTCGGCTCGGCGCTCAGGAAGCGGCATCCTTCGACATCTTGACCCTTCCGTCTCTCCGTGGCCCGACCGTCCCGCTCAGCGACCATCTCGACGCTCTCGGCGAGGAGGTTGCACGCATCGACCGCGCTGTTGGGCAGCGTTCGCTGAAACCCGCTCACTTCGCCGCCGCCTACGAGCGCGGCGCCGAACTCGGGTATCTGAAGGGCATCTTCCGACTCGAGATCGGGGGGTCGTCCGCCCAGGTGAGCGCCTGGGATCTTTCGGGCATCTACCGCGGCCGCGTGGTCCACATGCCGCTCTCTCTTCGTGCCCTGGGCTGGTTCCTGAATCCGCTCGCGACCGTGCTGCCCGTGCCCCGCGTCCCCATCGTCGGCCAACAGATCAGCTACCTCCAGCTGTTCGACCCGGTGTGCAGCGGGCCGCGTGGGCACCGGCTCCTGAAGGCGCTCATCAGCCAGATCCGGCGCAACGCGCATGATGAAGGAATCGACATCCTGACCCTGTTCGTGTACCGCGACGACCCCCTCGCTCACCTGCCGAACTTCACCCCACAGACGGTGCTCCACTACCACACGATGGTCTTCCCGCTACGGCGGGCCGAACCTCCGTCCAAGCCGCTGTATCTCGACATCCGCGACATCTAGACCGCGAGGCGATAGCCGAAACCGCGGACCGTGAGGACGATCTCCGGCTTGGCGGCATCGATCTCGATCTTCCGCCGCAAGAGATACACGTACTTCTGTGCGTCCTGGCCCGTGGCGTACGACGGATGCCCCGCGGCGCGCGAGGGTTCCGTCCAGAGGGAATCGACGATTTCTTGGCTGGAGAAGACGCGACCGGGGGCGGAAGCGAGCAGCGAGAGGAGCGAGTACTCCTTGGGGGACAACGTCACGCACCGAGCGCCAATCCACACTTCCTTGCGCTCGTCATCGATGACCAGGCGGGGCCGCCGGAGTTCCGGGCGCATCCGGCGAAGGACGGAGCGAACCCGCGCTCGCACCTCGTCGGACTCGAACGGCTCCTGCACCACATCATCGGCGCCGAGGTCGAGCGCGCGGACCCTGTCGCCCAGCCGTCCGAGCGACGTCAGCACGATCACCCCCGGCGACCCGGCGTGTTCTCCTAACCACTCGAGCAGGCCCCACCCGCCCCTGTGCGGGCCGCGGATCGCGAGCTCGAGCAAGACGAGGTCGGGACGCAGCGCCGAGATGCGTTCTCGGGACTCCTCATCGCACGACAGCACGACAACGCGGTGTCCGTCCTCGTTCAGCTCGCCGACGAGTGCATCCTGCCCTTGCGAATGACACAGAACGATCTGCGCGCGCTCCATGTCCCCCCTAGTCCGTGCCCTCGTCCTCGCGTTCTCGCCGCAGGAACGTCGGCACATCGAGGTTCGCGTCGCGAGGCACACGCTCGCGCCGCACGTGGCGCTTCTCGTCTCGAACGACGGAATCCTCTGCCTGGAAGCTGGCCGCGATGATCGTGATCTCGACTTCGCGATCATTGTCGGGCCGGACGACGGCGCCGAAGATGAGGTCACACTCCGTGGCCGCCGCCCGCCGGACGTGGTCGGCTGCCTGCGTCACTTCGCCCAGCGTGAGATCTTCTCCGCCAGTCACGTTCATGATCAGCTTTCTCGCCCCGCGGATGGAATCGCCCTCAAGCAGCGGGTTCGTGCTGGCGCCCTTTGCGGCCGCCACCGCTCGGCCGGGTCCGGCCGCACGCCCCATGCCCATCATTGCCTCGCCCGCATTCGCCAAGAGGCTACGGATGTCGGCAAAGTCGAGGTTGATGAGTCCTCGAACGGTGATCAGGTCGGAGATGCCGCGAACGCCCTGATGGAGAATACCGTCGGCCAGCTCGAACGCCTTGGTCATCGGCATCCCTTTCGCGGCGGTTTGGAGTAGGCGATCGTTCGAGACCACGATCAGCACGTCGGCCGCGGCCCGCAGCTCGGCGAGGCCCTTCTCCGCGTTCGCCATCCGCGTCGCTCCCTCAAAGGTGAACGGCCGGGTGACGACGCCAATGGTGAGGGCCCCCTGCTCCCGCGCCGCCGCGGCGATGATGGGAGCCGCTCCGGTCCCCGTCCCCCCACCCAGCCCGGCGGTGACGAACACAAGGTCCGTCTCACGCAGCAGATTGGCGATCTCCCAGCGAGATTCCTGCGCCGCGCGACGCGCGTTCTCGATATTCCCGCCCGTTCCCCGTCCGCCGGTGATGTCGGCGCCCAATTGCAGCTGTTCGATCGTCGCAGTGGCCTGAAGGACTTGGCGGTCGGTGTCAACGGCGACGAGGCGCACCCCGGTCAGGCGCTCCTCGCGCATCCTCGCGACCGCGTTCACGCCGCCATCGCCGACACCGAGGACCACGATCCGCGCGTTGCCGCCGCGATCCACCCCGTCGCCCTCCTTGGCCTGCTCGATGAGCGGAAGCTCGCCGATCACAACGTCCCGCGTTCCGAGGACGCGCCCGACGGCTTCCAGGAGCTTATCGACCTTCCGCAGGCAGTACTCCTTCTTGAAGTCGCTGTCGACGGAGATATAGAACCGAAGGCCATCGTCGGCGACCGCATGCACGTCGACAGGGAGGCAGGCGCGCAGGACGCGATCCTCAATCCCATCGCGGATCGCCCGCCACTGCTCTCTGAGAGAGCCTTCCGTCGCCCCTTCCGATCCCGTGCCGGCCATGATGCTTTCCCTACAGTGCCATTCTGTGCGGGAACCAAGGGCAAGTCAACGCGGCGACCGCGACGAGGCAAAAAACAGGAGCGGGAGGTCTCCCCCGCTCGGCTCGAAAGGAAAAGCGGGAGACATGCTCCCGCTCCTCAGATCTCTCCCAGCTATTCCGTCGCCGGCTTCCGGGCCACGATCTCCATCCCGTTGTAGAACCCGCAATGCGGGCAAGCCCGGTGCGGGAGCTTCGGCTCGTGGCAATGGGCGCATTCCGCGGACGGCACCGGGTCCATCTTTCGCCAGTGGTTCCGCCGCATGCGCACCTTGGATCTCGAAGTTCGATATTTCGGTACTGCCATTTCTCCTCCTGAATGGAGACACACGCTTGACGAGCGTGATGGGGAGTCTACCCTTCAAGTTCGGGCGGCGCAAGCTCAAGCACGAGAGTGACCGGCCCATCGTTGACCAGTTCAACCGCCATGTGGGCGCCGAACCGTCCCACTGCGACGCGCACGCCCTCGGCGCGCAACGCCGCCACAAAGGCGTCGAACAGCGGCTCGGCCAGCTCGGGCGGCGCCGCCTGCGCGTAGCTCGGGCGTCGCCCTTTCCGCGTGTCTCCGTAGAGCGTGAACTGCGACACGGCGAGAACTTCGAGTCCGAGGTCCCTCAGAGAGAGGTTCATCTTCCCGTCGGCGTCTTGGAAGATCCGCAGATCGAGAATCTTGCGCGCCGCGGCCGCGAGGTCGAGGCGCTCGTCGCCTGGACCGATGCCGACCAGAACCAGCAACCCAGGCCCGATCGCGCCAACTTCCTCCACATCAACGCGCACCGATGCTTTGGCGACCCTCTGGAGGACGATGCGCACGTTCCTACCCCGTGTCCTGCAGGTGCTCCGCGTAGTCGAGCAGCTTCTGCATCCCGTCGTCGCTCAACGACGCGGCCCGCGAGAGGAGCACGAGCTCCAGGCGCTCTCTGGTCATCTGCGCGTGGATGTTGCGGTGGAACGCTTCCTCGACCAAGCGCGGCGCGCGATGATGCGCACGTTCATCGACGTAGTTCACCCGCCACTGCGGAAGCTGGTTGAGGAGCGCGATCGCCCTCTCCAAAAGATGCTTGATGTGCGGCTCCCGCGTCTCGAACACCCCGTTGATGTGGTTCGCGAGGTGCTGGTTGTCGGTGAAGAAGACGACAGACTGGGGCTTGTGAATGAGAGCACGCCGGCAGCCTTCGATCAACGCCCGGTACTCCGCCACTTCCGTCGTCGAACGTCCGATCAGCTCGGAGACCTCCTCCACGACGTTTCCCTGCGCATCGGTGATCGCCACGCCGATGCCGGCTTCGCCCGGCTCCGCCCGCGCACCTCCGTCGACATACACGAAGAGCTTGTCCATCTAGTGGGTCCACCAGGCTTCGAACCTGGGACCTACCGGTTATGAGCCGGCTGCTCTGCCTCTGAGCTATGGACCCGCGTCGCCCACGGAATATACGTACGCATCTCGACTTCTGTCAAGCAACCTCGTCGTCGTGCGTCCCACTCGTCGCCGGGCCGCCGTTGACGTCGAAGCCGCACGCGTGCAACGCATTCAGGAGGGCCCCCGGGTCGCGGAGCCACTGGCCCCACTTGCGCCCCATGTGCTCGGTCCACGAATACGAGCGGCGGGTGAACGTCTCGGGCCGACCCTCTTCGAGCGGGATGACGACGTCCCGATAGTAGTCCTGCGCGAGGTATCCGTCGTCCATCATGGCCATCGCCACATCGATGTCTTCGTCCGTCCACTCGGGATAGCGGTCCTCGAACAGACTGAACGCGAGCGGATAGCGAGGGCGGGGCGGCGGAACAACGGCCGGGTATCCCATGGCCAGCTGGACGAACGGGAACACACGTTGCGGGAGCCCGTACTCCTGCGCGATGCGGTCCGCGGCGAAGGCGGCGCCGCCGAGATAGCAGCTGCCGAGTCCGAGCGCTTCGCCGGCAATGACGAGGTTCTCGGCCATGTAGGCGGCATCCTGGAGAGCGAACACGAGGATCGCGGCGTCGCTCGTCACGCGCTTCCAGCCCCGCCGCGCGAGGACCAGCTCCAGTCGATGGACGTCAGCGCAGACCGTGAACAAGAGCGCAGCATGGAATGGGTTCTTCTCCCGATCGCGCCGCAAGACGAGACTCCCCATCTGCGCCGCGAACGGCGCCTGCTGGGCCGCTCGAACGATCGTCTCGAGGACCTCGTCGGACGGGACATCGGGCGTGAACTCGCGCACCGATGCGCGGCGCATCAGCAGGTCCAGTACCGGGTTTGATTTCATCGGCTCTCCTGTCGCCGCCGCCACAGCGGCGCCGGCACACGCAGCATAGCCTTTCGCGGCCCTGGGCGACCGGCTATGCTTCGGCGCGCGGTCCCCTGCGCCGAACGGTTCATGCGTTGGCAAGGGGCGAAAGCGAGAACGGAGGGTCATGGAAAAGCTCCTTGAGGACCTTGTACGCCGGTCGCACGGCTGGATCGAGGCGCGCTACCAAGAGCGGCGATCACTCATCCTCTCCGCGCGCAACGGCCACTTCGAGCAGTGCTCGAGCATTCGCACGTCGGGCGTGGGGATTCGCGCCCTCGCCGGCGGGGCGTTCGGCTTCGCCAGTACGACCGATCTGTCCGAGCGAGGACTCGCGGCCGCTGCAACATCGGCCCGCGCCCTCGCTGAAGCCGCGACCGAACGGAAGCGGAATCGCTCGCTTCGCCTTGCCCCCGCGGCGCCGACGCGCGGGACGTTCCCTGTCGCGACCGCTGACCCGCTCGATGTGCACTCGCTCGAAGAAAAGATCGAGCTCGTCCTGAAGCTCGATGAGCGCGTTCGCCGCGCCTCGCCGCATGTCGTCTCCTCATCCGTTACGTATGCCGAAACGCTCGACGAGCGAATCATCGCCACGAGCGAGGGCACGCTGGCTCGCGTGCAGGACGCGAAGCCGAGTCTCCGCGTCCTGGCGGTCGTCTCGTCCGGCGGCGAGCAGTCGATGGGCCTCGAGACGGTCGGCGTGACGGGAGGATGGGCGGAGCTGCTCGCGCGCCGGTCGCCGGACCTGCTCGTCGCGGAAGCGGTCCGGATCGCCGTTGATCAGCTCTCGGCCCCGTACGCGACCGGCGGGCCCGCCACGGTCGTGCTTGACCCCGAGCTCGTCGGCACACTGTGTCACGAAGCCATCGGGCACACGGTCGAAGCGGACATCGTTCTCGGCGGCGCCATCACGGCGGGAAAGATCGGCACGCCCGTCGCCTCCGAGCTCGTCACCATGTGCGACTCCGGCCTGCCCGTGTACGGGCAGCACGCAGTCGGTCTCTTGCCGGTGGACGACGAGGGCGTCCGCGCAGGACGCACGGTGCTGGTGGAGTCCGGCATTCTTCGCTCCTACCTGCACAATCGCGAGACGGCGTCGTTGTACAACGTCGCCCCTACCGGGAATGCCCGCGCCTTCTTGTTCAGCGACGATCCGATCAT
>CAIOLV010000113.1 GCA_903859225.1 uncultured bacterium | reverse complement strand
GCGTGTTTCACGTGGGACGCGAAGCGCGGCATAATGGCGGACCACGGGGGTGTGAAAGGCAGACATGGGATTCGAGATTGTAGAGATCGAACTGGGCGAGCGAGGGCTAGAGGACTTCGTCGAGGTTCCTTGGAGGCTCTTCCGTGGAGACCCGTGCTGGACTCCGCCGCTTCGCGGGGAGCTTCTCGGCAGCCGCCTCCTTGGGCTCACCGGACTCCTGACGCGCGAGCATCCGTATCACCGCGATGCGGACGTCACGCACTTCGTGGCGCGCGACGGGCGAGAGCTCCTTGGCAGGGTCTCCGCCGCGGTGAACCGTCGATTCAACGACTTCTACGCGACGAAGACTGGATTCTTCGGCTTCTTCGAAGTCGCACCGCGCCCTGAGATCGCGCGCGAGTTGCTCGACCGAGCGTCCGCCTGGCTCAGGGAGCGCGGGATGGAGCGCGTCATGGGGCCTGGCGCGTACTCGAACGCGACGCACGAAGCGAATCAGGGCATCCTCATCGAGGGGTTCACGTACCCGCCCACCGTGGAGCTCACTCACAATCCTCCGTACTACGGCGAGTACATCGAGCAATGCGGATTCACGAAGGCGATGGACTACCACGCGTACCGAATCCTCATCACCGACGGCCCGTCCGAGCGACTTCAACCGCTCGCGGACGCCGTCCTCCGCCGCCGATCGATCGAGACGCGTCCGGTCGACATGAAGCGGATCGGCTCGGAGGTCGACCTGATTGTTGAGATCTACAACCAGGCGTGGGCCGCGAACTGGGGCTTCCTGCCGCTCACCGAATCGGAGGGAGCGGCCATGGCGTCGAGCCTGAAACTGGTCGCCGATCCAGGGCTCATGCGCTTCGCCTACGTCGACGGCGAGCTCGCTGCAGTGCTCGGCGCACTTCCCGACCCGAACGTCGCGCTGAGGCCGCGTTGGAACAAGCTGCAAGACACGGACCTCGTCCGAGCGCTGCGCCTCGTGCGGACGCGACGCCGGATCCCCGACATTCGCCTGATGTTCTTCGGCGTCGTGCCCCGCTTCCGCAAGCTTGGGATCGACGCCGTGCTCTACCAGGAGGTGCTGCAATACGCGCTGCAGCATGGGTACAAGACGTGCGAACCCTCCCTCCTGCTCGAGGGCAACGACCTCATCCTGCGCGCGTCGAGCTTCATGGGGGGAGTCCACCACAAGACCTGGCGCATCTACGAGAAGCCTCTCGTCTAGGAGCTGCTTGCGGGTGTGCGGGCCCAGGTCGCGCCGTTCGGCAGCGCGACCGACTCGACGTCGAGATATCCGAGGAATCGCTGGAATCCCGCGTAGACGGCCGGGTCCTCCAGACCGCGCTCGCCGGGTTCGGCGTAGTACGCGTGGACTTGGAGGATCCCGTCGTTCCTGTCGAGGGCGCCGTCGAAGCGCCCGACGAAGCGGTCGCCGACGAGCACGGGCAGAACGTAGTAGCCGAATTCCCGCTTCTCTTTCGGCTTGTAGACTTCCCAGACGTAGCGGAACGACCACAAGCGGTCGAGTGCCGTTCGTGCCCAGAGGAGCGGATCGAGCGGGCCGAGGAAGCGGGCGATATCGCGCCGCGGCTCCGCACGCTCAGCCTTGGCGAGACGATCGAGCGCGTCGCCCAACGCGAGGAACTGTGTCCTGATCCCCTCGACGCTCACTTCCACGACCTCCTCGCGGCGCAGGAGATCGGCCAACGCGCCGTTGGTCCTTGCCGACTGAAGGAACATCCAGGCCTCCGCATCGCCCGCGGTCGGCAGGAGCCCGACCATGCGGATCCTTTCCTTCAAGAGCCCGGCCCAGAAGTCCTCGGGCGGCATGCGGCGCCGGCGGACCGCCGCCGGAATGATCCGCTCGGTGAGGTCGAAGTAGCGCCGATAGTTGGCACGATGCGAGACCGCGATGCGCCCGTCGTTCCAGAGGACCTCGAGCGCTACGTTGGCAGCCTTCGTGGACTTCCATCCACGCCGCTCGCCCTGAGCGACGTCGAGGGACCCGAGTTCGCGACTCGAAAGAGGGCCGTGACGGCGGACGGCTCGATAGACGTCGTCGACGGCGCTCGCGTCGTCGTGCGCCAGCTGCTGGCCGCGCCGATGCGTGTAGACGTCGCCGCCCCGCTCCATCAGGCAGCGCAGAAGAGGGTAGTGCTCCAGCGCGATGGCGCACAACGCCTTGTTCCAGTATTCGAATCCGAGCCGTTCGCGGTGGATGAGGTCGAGCGCGTCGCCCGGATGAGTGCCGTCGACGCGGGCTTGGATGACGAGGTCGTGGTTTCGGCCCAAGACGGGCAGGGGGTCCAGCTGGAGCGAGCCGAGGTCGGCAAACGCGCGGCGGATGCCGTCCTCGCCGGCCGGGTACTCCTTTCCCACGAGCTCCGCGGCGGACAAGTGGTAGCGCCGCGCCTGTTCCAGACTCCACTCGTGCATCGTGCCTCCTCGTGCTGAAGGCGATTCTACCGTTGGCGGTGCAGGATGGCCGAGATGAGAGGTGAGGTCCGGCAGACGTCGGACCTCAGATCAAGCGGAAGAGTCCCAGTGGCGGGCTCAACCGTTGCCGGCGAGCCAGCTAGAGCTGGGCCCCGGACCGAAAAGAAGAGCCCAGCCGAAGCTGGGCCCCTCTGCGAGGCCGAATCCCGAGGAGGTACAACGGCCCCACCAATCTCTTTCTTGGTCTCTAGCTCCCGAAGTGGAACGTAATCCGGAGATGCCAGTGGCCGTCCGTTCCGAAGTACCAGTAGACCCCGCTGGTCGGCAAACCATAGGCCCACTGAGAGCCATCCCAGTACCACGTTCCGCCCGGGTATCCCGGGAACGGAGGATAGAAGTAGTAGTAGCCGCCGCTCGGCGGAGTCGGCGTCGGCGTCGGGTAGTAGTAGTAGCCGCCCGGAGGGGTCGGAATGTAGGAGTACGACGTGATCAGGAACGACGTCCATGCCGTAGCCCACTGCGGCTCGGGAGTGATTCCCTTGATCTGGGCCTGAATTCCCATGGCCGCGGCACCTGGGTTCGAGCCCACCATCGGGAACGGCTCAGTGTACGAAGACACGAGAGTCAGCGGGACGCCGCTCGCGAAGATCTGCAGCTGTTCCGTGCCTGTCGGCGGGGACACCGTGAACCGGTACAGGCCGTCGGGGAGGGTGTGCGTTCCCGCTGCGACATAGTTCGAGAGGGAGTACTGGTTCGGGAAGATCTGCCGCACGATGCCGTCCGGTTGAATGTCGAGGATGTAGATGTACGCCGCCTGGCTGACCGTGAATGTGATCGTCACGTTCTCGCCGACCGCGTAGCTCGTCTTGTCCGTCGAGATCGAGACCGTGACCGTGGAGGGCGTCGGCGTGGGAATGATCCCGAGCGGAGACGCTCCGCTCTGGGCAAGACCTGCCGTAGATGCGAAGAGTGCGATCAGGATCCCGGTGATGAGCGCTGTGTGTCTGGTCCTGTTCATCTTGATCACCTCGCGCTACGTACACGCGACGGCAGCTCGCGTTTCAGCGGAGGGCGCTCACTGCGACGAGATGGAGCGAGCGATAACGTGGAGGTGCTCTGTGCTGTCGCGGTACGCGGGGTGATCGCAGGTCTCGGCGACGAGGCGCAGGACGATCTCGTACGCCGCTGGATTCTTGATCGCGAGACGCTCGACCTCGTCGAGCATGCCCGCCGCGAAGCCCTCGACGCCGGCGTACGTGTCCACGGCGAACCCTGCGGCGCGGAGTTCGGCGATCGCCTGGGGCGGCGACAGGAATGCGGCTTCGGTGAACGCCTCCTGCTTTCCTACCTGAATGCAGGTCGTGAGGAGCTTCCGGATGTGAGGCTCGTCGCCGTAGTCCTCCGGGAACTCGGTGAGTCCGGAGCGCAGGATGCCCCACGGGTTGATGAACCCGACGATGGCCGGTG
>CAIOLV010000112.1 GCA_903859225.1 uncultured bacterium | reverse complement strand
TGGGTTCCAGAGCCCGTGATCGGAAGAACCGGACGAACGTCGAGGCGGCTGCGCCATGCGTCGGCCCACACATAGACCACCGTTGCCGATGCCTCGCCGACCGCAACGTCACCCTCGAAAAGGGAGAGCCCGTTACCGAGCGCCGTCGTGGAGACGATCGACGACGCCTCGGAGGGGACGAGGATCACGGAATAGGCACCGTCCGTCTCGACGCGCCGCACGGCAAGCGCGGCCTCTTCAAGAAACGCGACTCGGACTTCGCACGTCGATCCCTCGGTCGCGACGAGCGTGGCGCGTCCCACGTCCCCGGGGCCGAAGACGACCGTCGTCTCTCCAACATCCGTTCGGCAATTGGCGAACCGGACGACGTCGACGCCGTTCGAGTGCGTGACGAAGGTCGGGGCAAACCCGTCGAGGCGCACGGTCAGCTCTTCGCCGCCGGCCACGAGTTCGATCAACTGGGCCACCGGGACGTCGACGATCACATCGTCCCCCGCACGGCGAACTGTTCCACCAACGCGGCGCACGAGGCCGTCGAGGAATGTGTAGGTCACGCCCGAGATCTCCCGCAATTCCCCTGCGGCAAGCTCGCCGCACCCACCGTTCCAACGTAGGGTCAACTGCCCGTCGCGCTCGAGAGGCTCGATTCCGACAAGCGGGGCGAAGACCAGGACGGGAACCCACGTGAAGTCACCCTCCAAGCGGGGCGTCGGATACAGTGGGATGACTCGACCGTTGATCACGAGCGAGCCCTCGGCGCTGCTCATCAGGGCCCCGACGATCAGGACGACCGCCATCCCCCCCAGCCACCCGCTCTTCATCGCGGGCTACTCCTCCTTCTGCGGTGCCTCCTCGTCCACACGAACCCGCACGGCGACCGAAATGTCTTTGTACAGACTGACGGTGACCGTGTGCGGGCCGAGGGTGTCGATGTTGCCCTCCATGTGGATGCGCGACGCCTCGATGGCTTCGCCGCACGCGGAGGCGATCTGCGTCGCGATCTCTTCTGGACGCACGGAACCGTAGAGGCGCTGGTCCCCGTGAGCCTTCCGCACGAACACCAACGTCTGGTCGGCGAGCTTGTCGCGCAACGCGCGGGCCTTCTCCTCGCGCTTCAGGAGCTCGGCGTCGTGTATCGCCTTTTCCTTGGCGAACCGAGCTGCGTTGTGGTCGGTCGGCGCAATGGCCAGACCGCGCGGGAAGAGATAGTTGCGGGCATAGCCCTCCGCGACGTTTACCACCTCACCGACGTGGCCCAGCTTGTCGATCGTCGTGGTCAATAACACCTTAGCGATGGTCATCACCCCAGTCTTGTTTCGGCGAGATTGTAGATGTGGGCTGCGACTGCGTCAAACTGCACTTCTGATCGAGCGTAGGCCACATGGTATACTTCGTATTCGTGATCAGGCTGGATCGGTGGGTCAGAGAACGGGATCGCGTCCTCCTGATGGGGGTCATCAACGTGACGCCGGATTCGTTTTTCCCCGCAAGTCGCGTGCTTTCGCCTCGACTGGCCGTGGAGTGCGCACAGCGCATGGTGGAGGATGGGGCGGACATCCTCGACATTGGGGGCGAGTCGACGCGCCCGGGCGCCGCTCCGGTCTCCGTCGATGAGGAGCTTGAGCGCGTCCTTCCGGTCATCGAGAAGGTCCACTCCGAGTGCGACGTCGTCCTCTCCGTGGACACCACCAAGGCAGACGTGGCGCGAGAGGCCCTCGCTCGCGGTGCGTCGATCGTCAACGACACGAGCGCTCTGCAGGCCGACCCCGAGATGGCGCCGCTCGTCGCCGAACGCTCTGCGTACGTCGTTCTCATGCACATGCAGGGAACCCCTCGCACGATGCAGCAGGCGCCGCACTACAACGACGTAACGGCGGAGGTGCTCGAGGCGCTCGACGCGAGAGTGCAGGCGGCGGCGCGTTGCGGCATCGCACGTGATCGCGTCTTCATCGATCCTGGCATCGGGTTCGGAAAACGGCTCGAGCACAACCTGGCCCTCTTGAGGAACATCGACCGCTTCGCCGCGACCGGACTCCCGGTGGTCGTGGGAGTGTCGCGTAAATCGTTCCTCGGCGACCTCCTCGGGCTTCCGGCGGCGGAACGCCTGGAGGGCACGTTGGCGGCGCAGGCCGTTGCGGTGGCGCTGGGGGCGGACATTCTCCGTGTTCACGACGTGAGGGAGGGGAGACGAGCGGCCGACACGGCGCGCCGCTTGCGAAAGGATGCCGCTTAGCGTGCTGGAATTCCTCGCTCACCCCGGGCGACGCTTCCCGGTAGAGACCGTGCTCGCTGCCGCGCCCGATGAGACCGACGACCTCCGGGTCGTCGGCGAGGTTCGCCTCGACGGCGAGGCATTCGCGCAGCTCGGAACCTTGTATCTCGACGTCGAGATGACGGCGATCATCGCCCAGCCGTGTAGCCGTTGCGCCAAACCGCTCGAGCAACCGTTCGCTCTACGCGAGTCGTTTACGGTCTCGATTCCTCCAGCGGCAGACTCGGTCGACGTGCGCCCCGCGGTCGTTTCGCTCATCCTTACGGCCCACAACCCGAACGTCCTGTGCCGGCCGAATTGCCGCGGGCTATGCCCAACGTGTGGAGCGGATTTGAACGAAGACCCTCTTCACGCGTGCGCGACATGCGATCGGGAATCGCGCCGGTTGGGGGACTTCCTGCCGTCATGACCGACCTGGTCGCCATCGGCTTCGACCCCGGACTTGCCATCACCGGGTACGGCGTGGTGCAGGCGGCGGAGGCTGGCTGGCAGGTCCTCGCCGGGGGCGTGATCCGGACGGCGAGCGGCCAGCCGCGTTCGGAGCGCCTGCGCGATCTCTGTCGCGAGGCGCAAGAGCTGATTGAGATGTACCACCCGTGCGGAGTGGCTATCGAAGAGATCTTCTTCGCCACCAACGCGCAGACCGCGATGCGCACCGCCGAGGCTCGCGGCGCGCTCCTGGTGGCCGCCGCTACCGTCCCGGTGCGTGGATACACCCCGCTCCAAGTGAAGAAGCGGATCACAGGCTACGGCAGGGCGGAGAAAGCGCAGGTACAGGCGATGGTCAAGAGGCTCTTGCGTCTGGCCGAGATTCCGAAACCGGACGACATGGCGGACGGACTGGCGCTCGCGCTCTGCTACCTGCTCGACGCGCGAGGCCCCGAAGGAGTCGACGACGTCTACCTATGAGGAATTCCTAAGACTTCCCGGACCGCTGGACGAAGCGCGGTTCCTCTTGTTCGATGGGCACTCGCTCGTCTACCGCGCCTACTACGCGATTCGCGACCTTTCGGCTCCCGACGGCCGGCCGCTCAATGCGCTGTTCGGCTTCTGGCGTGCCGTCCTGCGTACGCTGCGCGACTACCCCTCTGCCTACGTGGCCGCCGTCTTCGACGTGGGCGGGGTGACGTTCCGACACGAGCTGTACGGAGACTACAAGGCGACGCGGAAGCCGATGCCCGCGGAACTGGCGCAGCAACTGCCGCTCGTGATCGAGCTGCTCGGTGTCCTCGGGATTCCGGTGCTCTCGGAGGCGGGCGTCGAAGGCGACGACGTGCTCGCGTCTCTTGCCCTTCGCGGCGCTGAAGACGGCCTCTTCTGTCTCATCTCGACCTCCGACAAGGACATGGCCCAAGTCGTCGGCGACCGGATCTCGCTCCTTCGCCCAAGCAGTCGCGGCGCCGGCAACGCAAACCAGCGGCTCGATCGAGACGGCGTCTTCGCCCAATACGGCGTCCTTCCCGAGCAGATCGTCGACTTCCTCGCTCTCGTCGGCGACGCGTCGGACAATGTGCCCGGCGTGCCCGCGGTGGGCGAGAAGACGGCGGCGCAGCTGCTCGCCGAGTTCGGGTCGCTCGACGAACTCCTGCGCGACGTCGAGCACGTGCGCAACGAACGCATCCGCCGCGCTCTCGTCGAGCACACGGGCACGGCGCGCCTTGCGCAGCATCTGGTTCGCCTGCGCACCGACGTCGCTGCCGGGGACGTCCGGACGATGTGCCGCCTGCGCGGAATCGACGAGGAGGCGACGCGCGCCTTCTTCGCACGCGTCGGCTTCCGGTCTGCACTGCAGGAATTGCCCGTGGACGTTCGCCCGCTCCGGGCCGAGCCCTCCACCGCGCCGTCGCCGCCCGTCCCATCGGCGGCCTGCCTAACGCCGACGGTCCCATCGGCGGCCACAGCGCTGATGGGCTGCGACTACCGCGCCGTCCTCGACGAGAAGACCCTCGCAGAGGTCGTCGCCTCGTTGCGGGAGACCGAACGCCTCGCGATCGATCTGGAGACGACGAGTCGGAATCCGATGGAGGCGGCGATCGTCGGCATCGCCGTCTCGCCTCGCCCGCTCCTTGGCTACTACATCCCGATTGGACACGACGCGCTGGGAGCGCCGCCTCAACTCCCGCTTGCGCGCGTGCTCGAGGCGCTGCGCCCCTTCCTCGAGTCCGAGGCACCGGAGATCATCGGCCAGAACCTCAAGTACGACCTCACGATCCTCGAGCGGTACGGAGTCGCGGTGCGCGGCATCCGCTTCGACTCGATGATTGCCTCGCATCTCCTCCGACCGGACGAGCGGCATCACGATCTGGCGACCATCGTTCGCTCGACTCTCGGCCAGGACACGGTGTCGTATGAGGACGTCGCAGGGAAGAACGGACCGTTCGCCGCAGTGTCGATCGACGCGGCGACGCGCTACTCGGCGGAAGA
>CAIOLV010000111.1 GCA_903859225.1 uncultured bacterium | reverse complement strand
TCCATCTCCTCCTCCGATCCCCCCGGCAGGTCCGTGCGCCCGACGGACCCGGCGAACAAGAGGTCGCCGGTGAGGAGCACGCCGTCCATTACCAGCACGACGCTTCCCGGCGAGTGTCCCGGCGTGTGAAGGATACGGACGCCGTCCACGAGATCCTCTCCGTCCCGCAGCATCCGCTGGAACGGCGGGTGTTGCGGGTAGAAGAACGAAGCCAGTTTCGCGTCCGCCTCGTGGATGCACACCGCACCCGCGGGAATGGCCCAGTTCCCACCGATGTGATCGAAGTGTCCGTGGGTGTCGACCACGAAGTCGATGCGGCGATCACCGACGAGCGCGCGCAGCGCGGGGCCGTCGGCAGCCGGATCCACGAGGAGAACGTGCTTCCCCGTGTCGACGAGATACGCGTTGGTCCCGAGCGAACCGAGGCAAGCTGACGTCACTGTGATCGCCATGTTCCTCCTAGGCGCGCGCAACGGTCAGCACCGTGACTCGGTCGAACCCCGCCCCCTTCAGCGTCCGTGCGCACTCGTCCGCCGTGGCCCCCGTCGTGAGAAGATCATCGACGAGGAGTACCGCACCCTTCCCAGATCGTATCGCGCGGAAGGCGCCGCTCAAGTTCGTCTCCCGCTCGCGCGCCGAGAGAGCGCGCTGTGGCGGAGTCGTTCTCACCTTGGCGAGCAGGCGCCGCTCGGGGAGCTGGAGCTGCCGCGCCGCGACCCGCGCGAGGAAGCGAGACGGGTTGAAGCCTCTCGCTCGCTCTTCCGACCGCGTCATCGGCACGTGCGTGATGCAGACGACCGGATCTTCCCCCGCCGCCGCGAATCGCGCGCAGAGCTCGCGGGCAAGCCATCGCCCGACGGCCTTCTCCCGACCGAACTTGAACGCATGGAGGAGATCCCGCCAGCCCTCTTCGTACGGACCCAGCGCGAGTGCGCGCTCGAACGAACGGACGCGCGTTCCACAGCGCAGGCAGAGATCGAGCGACTCGCTCGCGAGGGGTTCGCCGCACTGCACGCAGGCGGGCGACGCAACGCGCGGGAGGCGTTCGGCGCACGGAGCGCAGACGACGCGATCCCACGCAACCGGCGCACCGCAGTGAACGCACTCCGCTGGGTAGAGCAGGGCGGCGACGCCGACGCCACCCTGCCGAATCGCCGCGAGCGCCCTACAGCACCCGCGCCAGACGAAGGAGCTGGTTCGTGTAGCCCCACTCGTTGTCATAGAAGGCGACGACCTTGAGGAGCCGTCCGTCGACGACGGCCGTGAGCGTCGGATCGATCACGCTGGCGCGGTCGTCGGCGATGATGTCCGAGGACACCATCGGATCGTCGCTCACGCCGAGGATGCCCGCGAGTTCGCCGTCGGCGTACTTGCGCAGCGCGGCGTTCACGCCGTCGACCGTCACGGGCACCTTCATCTCGAGTGTGACGTCGCTGCACGAGCCGGTCGCGACGGGAACTCGGACGGCGATGCCATCGATCTTCCCGGCCAAGACAGGCAACACCTTGGCCGTCGCCGACGCGGCGCCGGTCGAGGTGGGCACGATGTTGACCGCCGCGGCGCGGCTTCGCGTCATCGAGCTGTGCGCCGAATCGACGAGCCGCTGGTCAGCGGTGTAGGCGTGCACCGTCGTGATCGAGGCGTGCACGATGCCGAACTCCTTCTCCAGGACGTAGAGCACGGGGATGAGCGAGTTCGTCGTACATGACGCGGCCGAGACGACGTCGTGCGAAGCGCCGACCGTCTTGTGATTGATTCCGTACACGATCTGCGGAATCTTGTCCGCGCCCTCTCCCTTGCTTGGAACGGTCTGCAGTACGCGTTTCGCGCCGGCGGCGACGTGGCGCTTCGCGCCCTTCGGGCCGTCGTAGGCGCGGAAGATGCCTGTCGCTTCGACGACGAGGTCGACGTTCATCTTGCCCCACGGAAGCTTGTCCGGTTCCTTCTCAACCAGGATCGGGATGACGTGGCCCTCGACCTCGAGCGCGTTCTCGGTCGCCGTGACGCGCTTCGCGTACCGCCCGTAGACCGAGTCGTGGGCGAGCAGGTACCGCGCCATGTCCGGCTGAATGAACGGATCGTTGATCGCGACGATCTCGATCTCCGGATGGCCGAAGGCGATCCGGAAGAAGGCCCGTCCGATGCGTCCGAACCCGTTGATGGCTACCCTTTTCTTCATCCTGGTTCTCCTTCCCTTCGTAGCTCGCGAATCATGTCAACGAAAGCCCGGTGGACGCGAAGGTCCTCCGTGAGTTCGGGGTGGAAACTCGCGACAAGGATTCTACCTTGACGAGCCATCACGGCCATCCCCTCGTGGCGCGCCAGCACCCGAACGTCGGGGCCGACCCGCGTCACGTACGGCGCGCGGATGAACACCGCCGGCACATCGGGGCCGAGGCCCTCGATGTCGAGCAACGTTTCGAAGCTGTCCACCTGCCGGCCCGACGCGTTCCGCGCTACGGTGATGTCGATTCCACCGACGATGGGCCCCTCGCGGCCTTCCACCTCGTCGGCAAGCAGGATCATCCCCGCGCACGTTCCGAACATCGGGAAGCCGCCGGACGACAGCACCCGCAACGCTTCGAGGAGGCGCCCCTCTGCAAGCAGGGACATGGTCGTCGACTCCCCGCCGGGGAGCACGAGGCCGTCGAGGCCCACAAGCCTCGCTGCCGATTTGACGGCGCACGCCTCGACTCCGACCCCTTCCAACGCGCGTAGGTGCTCGCGCACCGCCCCTTGAAGCGCGAGGACGCCGACCTTCATCGGCCTCGAATCTGCATCTTCTCGTGCTCGGGAATCGTTGCGATGTCGATTCCCGGCATGGCTTCGCCGAGATTCTCGGAGACGCGCGCGACGAGTTCCGCGTTCTCGTAGTGCGTCGTCGCCTGCACGATGGCGCGCGCCCGGCCCGCGGGGTCCGAGGACTTGAAGATGCCGCTGCCGACGAAGATGCCGTCGCAGCCAAGCTGCATCATCATCGCCGCGTCGGCCGGCGTGGCGATTCCGCCAGCAGCGAAGTTGACGACCGGGAGACGGCCGGCGTCGCGAATCGCGAGGAGAATCGAGTAGGGCGCTCCCAACTCCTTGCCGATCGCCATCAGCTCTTCTTCGGGAGCATCGAGCACAGCGCGAAGCTGCTGGTTCACACGCCGCATGTGGCGCACGGCCTCGACGACGTTGCCAGTCCCCGGTTCGCCCTTCGTGCGGATCATCGCCGCGCCTTCCGCGATGCGGCGGCAGGCTTCGCCAAGGTCACGGGCGCCGCACACGAACGGAACCGTGAACGCCCACTTGTTGATGTGAAACTCGGGGTCGGCCGGCGTGAGCACTTCCGACTCGTCGATGTAGTCCACCTCAAGCGCCTGCAGAACCTGCGCCTCGACGAAGTGGCCGATGCGCGCCTTGGCCATCACCGGAATGGATACCGTCTTGAGGATCTCACGAACCTTCGAGGGGTCGGCCATGCGCGCCACTCCACCTTGAGCGCGAATGTCGGCCGGAACTCGCTCGAGCGCCATGACCGCTACGGCGCCCGCATCCTCGGCAATCCGCGCCTGTTCCGCCGTCGTGACGTCCATGATGACTCCGCCCTTGAGCATCTCGGCGAGCCCGCTCTTCACGCGGTAGGTGCCCTTCTCCATCATGCTCCTCACCCCTCGCGGTCTCGTGTGACGAGGCCGCCTACATTCGGATTATACGTTGGTCCGGAGGGACACCACAGCGAGGTCCGGGTCTGCGCCAAGGCGCGCATCAACGCACGCGGCGCGGATCGGCGCTCGGCCAATTGAGCTTGGTGGTGAGCGTCGAGAAGAAGCCCGGCGCACCCGCCGGACAGACGAGAAGAGTGGGCGTCTCCGCCCGTCGGACGACAATGTCCGTCCCGGCGGGGATTCGTCCGACGTCGTCGCCGTCCGCGACGAGCCGCACGTCGGCCGAGGCGGAAGCCCGTACCTCATCGTCGCGCGCGAACACGAGTGATCGGGCGCCGAGCACGTGCGCCGCGTGGGGAGTCATGACGATGCACTCCGCCGTGGGCACGACGATCGGCCCACCGAGCGACAGGCTGTACGCCGTCGTCCCTGTCGGGGTCGAGAAGATCATCCCATCGCCGAGGAGCGCCGTCGCCGGCACGCCCCTCCACGCGAGCCGCATCTCGAGCAAGCGGGGAGCGACGGCCGCGACGACCAGGTCGTTGAGGGCCGTGCCCGCCACATCGCCCGCCCGATAGGCGAGGCGCATGCGTTCCTCGACCTCGTATTCCCCGCGAGCGAGGCATTCGAGCGCCGGGAGGAGATCGTCGAGCGACGTCTGCGACAGGAATCCGAGGCTGCCGACGTTGACTCCCAACACGGGGATGCCCGTTCCGGCGACCAGCGCCGCCGCCCGCAGGACCGTCCCGTCGCCGCCCAACGCGCAGGCCACCGTCCCCGGCCCGGGAACGACCGGCTGGACAGCGTCCGCGCATTCGACTCGCTG
>CAIOLV010000110.1 GCA_903859225.1 uncultured bacterium | reverse complement strand
GGCGGTTGAACATAACGGTGATCGTGCTGTCGGCGGCGATTTCGGTCGCGCCGTCAACGGGGATCATCTGCGTCACGGTGAGGAAGCCGACCGTGCGCAAGCGCAGTGAGAAAGGCTCGGCGAGCGGGATGCCGGTCGCGTCGCGGGCTGTCGCTCCCACAGAGACCGTGTAGGCCACATCCCGCGTCCACAGCTCCGCAGGAGCGAACCGGATGGTCGTGTCCGACGTCCATTGCCACTGACCGGCGACCGCGGGAACGATGTTGACCGCGGACTCGACGGAAGCGCGATCCATTGGGCGATCGAAGACGAGGGCGACCGTTCCGTCGACCGCGAGCTCTTCACCGCGCACCGGCGATGTCTCGATGACGCGCGGAGGAGCGACCTCTGTGCTCGTTGTCGGAGAGCCGCCGGCCCAACCGGAGGAGGCCGCAGCGAGCAGAAAGACTCCCGACAGAACCAGAACGCTCCACGCCTTTCCTACTGATCTCTCGTTCATGACTCTCCCCCTATGCACATGCCGCTTGTCACGATCTCGCGCCACTGTGGTCCATTCTCGCGATGCCGTCAACCTGCAAGATACAAACACCCCCGCTCCCTCCGGCGTTTCGTCCTTCGGGAAGGAAAGCGGCGGGGACGGAGGGCGTATCAAGACGTTGGCTGCCGAGCAATTGCTGCGGATGTCTAGCCGCAGGGTCTGGGTGGCACAATTAGGTTGTTGGTCTTTGACAAGTGAACAGAGACTGCGCCCCTCGATGGAGAGGGGCGATGAGACCCGCGATGCGGGTCTTGAATGATGATCTGAAGATTGCGGCGGGTGGTCCGCCGCGATAAGTCCTCATTCGAAGTATCTACCAAAGGCAAACCAGCTGAAAGGCTGGGACGCAAAGCTACGGACCTTCTAGGCAGCCGCGTTCGCGCGGCGGGAGAAACGCAAACCAGGGGAGACCCTGGGACGCAAAGCCACGGGCCCTCAGGTGGCCGAAAGGCCAACCGGGCAGCCGGGTTGCCGCAGCGCCTAATGGTGGCCGAGCCGCTAGATGCGCTCGAACAAACAACCATTAGGAGGTGCTTTGTAATGAGGATGCTTAAGGTAGTGGGTATGGCGATGTTGGTGGCGGCGATGGTCGTTGGCGTAGCGGCGGTCTCTTTTGCCGCGACCGGGGTGTCCTCGGCAGTGTCCGTGAATGCCTCGTTCTCGATCCCGTCGTGGATCTCGCTCTCCGTCGTCGGAAACGGCAACGTCAACTTCGCGAGCATCACCGGTCCTGGGACGTACAACGGCTCGAATAGCACCCAACTTCGCGTGCTGAGCACGGCGAACTGGTCGATCTCGAGCTCGATCCTCTGGACGAGTTCGACGATGCCCGCGGGCGCTAGCCAGGCAACGGTGGAGAAGGATCTTCAGCGCACGTTCGACAAGACGTCCGGCACGTACGGCGCGCAGAACGTGAATGTCAGCTACAAGCTCGGCTTGACGGCCGATGACATGGGGACGTTGCCCCAGGGCGACTACAGCGTGGTCGTTCAGTACACGGCGACGACGAACTAACCCTACCGACAGAACCACCCTAGAGATGCTGGAAAGGGGGCGGCAATCCGCCCCCTCTCCGCGTCCGTCTCTGTTCACCAGCGCCAATGACGCCCTCTCTCTTCGCTTGGCCACGTTGACATCGGCCGTGACGCGGCGTCTCATCGATTCCACAAGTCCGCTTCACAGATCCCACACACGAGCGTCCTAGGCTGCTTCTCGTCTAGCGAGAGCTAGACATCTCGCACCCCCGATACCAGCCCTCCGGGAGAGGGACATCCGTGTCCCTCTCCCTTGGCCTTTCTAGAGGCCTTCGCTCTTTCGTTGCTCTTCCCGTCGGCGACCATTTCTGCGAAGATCCCCGGGGAGGATGATGTTGACCAAAGCGGAAGTACGCGCCGTTGCCTCGCTCCGGGCAAAACCGGATCGCGATCGTCTCGGTCTCTTCGTGATAGAGGGAGACAAACTCGTTCGCGAGGCGCTGGCCCTCGGTTGTGGCGTTGAGTCCATCTACGCTGAGGGCGCGTGGATTGCTGCGACGTCGCCCGGCTCCGGAACGGCGCGGACTGTCGAGGTGTCCGCGGAGGACCTTCGGCGGTTGAGCACGCTGAAGACGCCGAACGGCGCTCTGGCAGTCGTTCGTCGCCCGCATCCCGTCCTAGATTGGGACGCGATCGCGTCGAACCTCGTCCTCGTCCTCGACGCGGTGCAGGACCCGGGCAATCTGGGGAGTCTGCTGCGCGTCGCGGCCTGGTTCGGGATCACGGATGTCGTGGCGTCGCCCGACTGCGCCGACGCGTTCAGCCCCAAGGTCGTGCAGGGCAGCATGGGCGCGTTGTTTCACGTCCGAGTCCACTCTCTCCCCATTGTGCCGTTTGCGGCCGAAGCGCGGAGTCGTGGCCTGCCCGTCTACGCCGCCGCGTTGCATGGGGATTCCCTCTACGAGGTGGACCTCGGCGCGCTGGGCTTGGTGCTGTTCGGCAACGAGTCGAGCGGCCTGTCGGAGGAACTGCTCGGCCTCGCGTCGCAGCGCCTGGTGATTCCCGCGTGGAACGGCAGCGGGCCGGGCCGGGATTCGCTCAACGTTGCGGCCGCCGCCGCCGTGGTCTGTTCGGAATTCCGGCGCCGCGCCGCGCCTGGCGGGCGGAGGACATGCGGGCAACCGGGTCCAAGCGGCCGCAGTACAATGGCCGGCGCGGGATAGGGGGTTCTCGAATGGTTCGAGTCAGGTTTGCGCCGAGTCCGACCGGGTATCTTCACGTCGGCGGCGCGCGCACGGCTCTGTTCAACTGGCTCTTCGCGCGGCACTCGGGCGGCGTCTTCGTGCTGCGGATCGAGGACACGGACCGCGAACGGTCGACCGACGAGGCGATCGAGCAGATCGTGACTTCCTTGCGCTGGCTCGGATTGGACTGGGACGAGTACTACCGCCAGGCCGAACGGCACGAGTGTCATCTAGAGGCGGCCGAGTCGCTCCTCCGCGCCGACGCCGTCTACGAGAAGGATGGGGCGTGGTGGTTTCGCGTTCCCGAGGCCGGCGACACCGTGGTCCATGACGAACTCGTCGGCGACGTCCGCTTCGACAACGAGCAGTTGAAGGATTTCGTCATCCGGCGTTCGGACGGCACGTTCGTCTACAACTTCGTCGTTGTGGTCGACGACATCGACATGGGCATCACTCACGTCATTCGTGGCGACGAGCATCTGAACAACACGCCGAAGCAGATGCGCATCTACCAGGCTCTCGGATACCCCATGCCTCTCTTCTATCACCTGCCGATGATTCTCGGCGCCGACCGCGGCAAGCTGTCGAAGCGCCACGGCGCGACGTCGGTGCTCGAGTACCGCGATCGCGGCATCCTGCCGGATGCGCTCGTCAACTTCCTCGTTCGCCTCGGCTGGGCGCACGGCGACGAAGAGGTGTTCTCGCGCGACGATCTGGTCCGCTTGTTCACGCTGGAGGGTTTGAACAAGTCGGCCGCCGTGTTCGAGGACGCGAAGCTCCTGTGGCTTAACCAGCAGCACATGAAGCGCATGGACCTCTCGGCGCTCGTCGAACTCGTCGAGCCGCTGGTGCTCGCTCGTGGCCGTGTGAGCACCGAGATGTGGGCGCAGGCCGACCGCGAGCGGCTTCTCCTCGGGGCGAATCTCTTGCGAGATCGCGCAAAGACTCTCCACGACCTTGCGGCCACCATGGAGATCCTCTTTCCCGTGCCGGTGGAGCGGGAGGCAGAGACCACGCTGTCGCCCGAACAGGCGCGCCTCGTGCGCGCGATGGCGGACGCCGTCGAATCCCTTTCGCCGTACACGCTGCAGACGATCGAGCAGGCCGTGCGCGGTATGCTCGAGCGCGAAGGCGCAACCCTCAAAGATGTCGCGCTTGCGTGCCGCCTCGCGGCAACCGGACGCAAGGTCGGCCCAGGGCTGTTCGAAACCCTCGCCGCGATCGGGCCGGCTGTCGTTGCGGGTCGATTGCGCGAGGCCGCGAACGCTGCGGCGCAGGAGCCTGGCCAGTGAACCGCGCCGATCCCGCGAGGGCCGGAACGTGAGACGACTCCTTGGCGTCCTCTCCGTTGCCCTTGCTCTCGCGGTGTGTTCAGCTTCCGCGTGGTCCCAGGAGGGGATCCTCACGTTCTCTCCAGAGCCGGCTGTGCTCGAGATCTCGCCGGGCGGCCGGGCGGCCGGTCACGTCGCAATCGAGAACGCTTCGCCGCGCGAGGCGGACCACATCGAGCTCACGTGGACGGGCTCTACGGAGTTCGCGCTCGATCCGACGCCGGAGGGCGTGGCCGTGCTCGGCGCGTTCGCAGCGACATCCGTTGAGTTCACGATCGCTGCGACCCGGACTGCGACGTTGGGCGAGACGCGCGGAAGCTTCGAGGTCATCTACACCTACTGTATTGGCGATCTCTGCTATCAGATCGTGGAGTCGGTCCCCGTGGCGCTACGTGTTGCGGCCGCTGCGCAGACTCCGCCGGCCGTCGCGGCGGGGGCCGCAGACGCCGCCGCCGCGGAGGCTCCCACCCACGTCTCGTGGCGATGGATCGCCTTCGCTCTTGCGGCGCTCCTGGTCGTCCCAGCGGCTCTCCTGCGCCGTGAGGGTCGGGCTCGAGTTCTCCTCGCCGCCGCCCTCCTCGTCGCGGGGGGCGCTGCGCTGGGACTCGGCGTGTCGCTCGATCAGCACAAGCAGGCTCAGGCGGTCGGCGCCGTTCTCTGCACGTCGTGCGTCGGCATCGAGACGGTGCAGACGCTGTCGCCGCGCCTGTCTGTTGCGCAGGCGGCGGCCGTCGACGGGCTGGCGAAGCCCGTCGACCTCCTTGTGTTCTACGCTCCATGGTGTCGCTCGTGCCCGTACGCAGAAGGGTTGGTGGATCTCATCGCGTCGAGAAACCCGCTCGTCCGCTACCGCTTGGTGAACGCCGAGGTCGAACGTGGTCTCGCCGTGGAGCACGGCGTGACGCGCGCCGGTCGCACCGTCGTCCCGGCGATCCTCCGCGTGGATACCGGCGAGGTGTTGTTCGGGGCCGAGAACCTGGGCGACCGGTTGGTGACCCTGCTCGAGGAGCGAACGTGAAACTCGCGCACGGACGGCGCGTCGTGCAGGGAGCCGGCATCCTCTTCGGCCTGTTCGGCGTGACAGGCATCGGGATGACACACATCCTGTTTCCGGGACTCCACTGCTACGCCTGTCCGTGGGCGATCACGGTTTGCCCGGTCGGCCTCGTCCAAAACCTGGTCATCTTCGGCACCGTGCCGTTCTTCTGGCTCGGCGCGATGATCGTCTACGGTCTCGTCGCTGCGCGCGGGTTCTGCGGCTGGTTCTGCCCGTTCGGGACGCTGAACGACCTCCTCTCGTTCCGCAAGGTTCGGATTCGCTCCGCGTTCTCTTACGGCAAGTTCGTCGTCCTTCTCGGCACCATCATTGGCGCTTGGGCTCTGACCGACACGGTCTTCTGCAAGCTCTGCCCCGCCGCGTCGCTCGAAGCGTCCTTGCCGTATCTCTTTCTCGGCGTGGCCAGAGTCAACGGGCCGTTCCTGATCCACATGGCGACTCTCGGCCTGTCGCTCGTCGGGATGGTCCTCATCGCCCGCTTCTGGTGCCGCTACCTCTGCCCGATGGGCGCGATCCTCGCCCTGTTCAACCCCGTCAGCCTGCTTCAACTTGAGTGGCGGTCGGCCGAGTGCACCGGCTGTGAGACCTGCGTCGCGGCCTGTCCGATGGGCATCGATCCGCGGCGAGAGCATGACGGCCACAACTGCATCAAGTGCGGTGCATGCACGGAATCCTGCGCGCCGGACTGCCTCGCGCTGCGGTACGGACCAAGGAGGAAACAATGATCGTGTATCTGGTCCTCGGCCTCATCCAGGGCGTGACGGAGTTCCTTCCGGTCTCGAGTTCCGGTCACCTCGTGCTCGCGGAGCGGCTGTTCGGCCTCTCCTCTCCCGGGTTGATCTGCGAGGCCTGCCTTCATCTTGGGACCCTGGCGGCGGTTCTTGTCGTCTTTCGCGCCGACCTCGCGGAGCTGGTGCGGGCGTTGACGCCACGCGGCAACGTCGATCGCCGCAAGGAAATCGGATTCCTGGTCGTCGGCACCGTGCCGATCGTCCTGGTCGGCCTCCTGCTGCGCGGCGCAGCTGACGCTTGGTTCCACTCGCTGTGGGTCATCGGGATCGGTTGGCTGGCGACCGCGGCGATGCTCGTTGCGGCCGATCGGCGAGCCTGCAGAACAGGCAGCGCGGCCCCGTCGGCCGCCGGCTCGCTCGGCATCGGCATCGCGCAGTCCGTGGCGCTCGTTCCCGGGGTGTCGCGGAGCGGGTTCTCGATTGGCGCAGGCATCCTCGTCGGGCTGCGCCCTGAGCGCGCGGCCCGCTTTTCCTTCCTGCTCTCCATCCCGGCTGTGGCCGGGGCGGCCGGGCTCACGCTGTGGGACGGACTGCGGGAACCCGCTGCGAGAAACGCGGACACCCTCGGCATCCTGCTCGGGGCGGTTGTTGCGTTCCTCGTGGGCCTTGTGGCGCTGCGCGCGCTCCTCAAGGTCGTCGTGCGCGGGCGCCTTTGGCCGTTCGCCGCGTACTGCGCCGCACTGGCCGCGACGGCGCTTGTCCTCGCAGCGCTCTCCTGAGCCGGTCAGGGCTGCTGGCCGGCCACGAGGAAGACGGCCGCGGCGACGAGAGCCAGCGCGGCGAAGAGCACGGCGATCGTGGCCATCGGGCTCTGCGGCGCCTGTTGGTGCAACGGCGTCTCCACTGTGGGCAAGGGCGACACGGTTGGGGTGATGCTGTTGAGAGCGGATGGGTCGCCGGGAGTGCGGGAAACGATGACGAACCGGTCGATAACGTACGCGCCTCGCGATCCATCGTCGAGCGTCGTGCGAAGCCCCGCCGGGCTCGTGGTGTCCGGGTTGTAGGGATCCATGATTGCGTACGTGTCTCCCACCTTGCCGGTCAGCACAACCCAATGACAGTCCTCCGTCTGCGACGACCCGCTGCGGCACGCTGAGCCCCAGTGGACGCCGGCAATGACCGGGCTTCCCTGGCGCAGCGCATGGTCGATCACCAGGGAGGCGACGGGATTCAGTCCGACGCTGCTGCGATTGGAGTGGAAGCTCAGGGAGACGCCCCGCGGCAGATTGTCCCACTCGAGGCAGCACAATCCCGTCGGGTCTTGGGCGCACTGTCCGTAGCCGCGCCGGGCGCGGAGCCAGTCATTGAGGATTCCGGGATCCATTCCACGCTCGAGGGCGCCGGTGGAAGAGTACGCGGCGGGGACGGTGAGCGTGATGTCGTAGTAGCCGAGGACGGCCGAGAACGCGGTGATCAAGCACCCCGTGGCCCGGATGTGATCCGGGCAGCCGTTCGTTCCGAGCGAGGAATCGCCCCACGCGCCAGGGCCGTTGGTGTAGGCCTGGTTGAACGACGGCATGACGTGCGGGAGTGCGATGGGTTCGGCCGGTGCGGCGAACGAGCCAAGGACGGCGGCGGCGAGCACGGCGAGGACCGCGACCGCAGGATGGGGCCACATCGCGCGCCTCATAGGGTCACCTCACGGAGGCCGAGGACGCTCGGGAAGGCGAAGCGCGGCACGACGTCGCCTGGAAGAGGCGTTCCCTCAGGACAAATCCACGCCACGGCCAAGCCGGCCGCGTGCGCTCCGACAACATCCATCTCGTAGGAATCTCCTACGAAGAGCGTTCGGGATGGAGCGGCGCTGAGCCGTCCGAGCAGGGCGACGAAGGCGCGTGGGTCCGGCTTGAAGAGCCCCACATCGCCGGCGACGACCACCGCGTCGAACAGCGGCTCCATGTGGAGGGAGTGGATCTTCTCCCACTGCGCATCGGAGAGGCCATTTGTCAAGAGCCCGAGTCCGTATCCGGCGGCGCGCAGGTCGGACAGGAGTTGTCGGACGCCGTCGAACAGACGCACTCCGTTGGCGCGGCGAGTGACTCCGTACTCGACGGCGACGCGTTCGGCGAGTCCATCGGCCGCGAATCCTCTCTCCGCCAGGAGTTGCCGCCACACCGCGTGGCGAAGTCCGTCGGCCGACTGGGCGCCGCGTTCAAGGGCTACCCACAGGGCATCGTAGCGGGACGCCAGGTCCTCCGCCGTCCCGGTCGAGTTGAGAGAAAGCCCGAGATGGTCGAACGTTGCGGCAACCACCCCGGCGGTCGACATCGGATAGAACGTGAGCGTGTGATCGAGGTCGAACGCGATGTGCGTGAACGCTCGTGAGTCTGGCATCAGTTGATCGATCCCGCCCCCTCTCTTATCCTCTTCCCATGCCGTGGCGAGATCGACGATCTTAGCCGAGGCAGTTCCGGACCTGCAAGGAGAGCTCATGCGGATCATCGGCGGAGAACGACGCGGCCGGAAACTGGTCGAGTGGGAGGACCCGGCCATACGCCCGATGCGCGATTTTGTGCGCACGGCGATGTTCAACATCCTCTCCGACTTCGTCAGCGACGCCGCCTTCCTCGATCTCTTTTGCGGCACGGGCAGCGTCGGGCTCGAGGCTCTGTCGCGCGGTGCGCGCTCGTGCACGTTCGTCGATCGGTCGGCCGATGCCTGTGGCATTGTCCGCCGCAACCTCGATCTGCTCGACTTCCTCGCCCGCGGCGACGTCGTCCAGTCGGACGCGCTCCAGGCCGTCAAGTCGCTGGAACGTCTCGGTCGGCGGTACGATCTCATGTTCGTCGGTCCGCCGTACTTCAAGGGTCTCGTTTCTCAGGCGCTCGAGGCTCTCGGCGACGCCTCACTCCTGGGGAGTGATCCCGTGG
>CAIOLV010000109.1 GCA_903859225.1 uncultured bacterium | reverse complement strand
CGCATCGCCCACTCGGGCGCCCTTCGCGGGCTCGCGCTCTTCGCACTCCATCGACGGCTCGCGGCGTTCGCCGCTGCGTCGCCGCCGGTACTCGACGCCTTGGAGCGCTTGCTCGAGCAGGCCAAGTCAGCGTCCGTACCGGTGAGTGGAGCGTCGCTTGCCCACACGCTGGGCCGATCGACGGCGCGCGGACTCGCAGGACGTGACCCGAGGAGCCTCACGCCGGCGTCCCTCGATCACCTCACGCGCGCCGTCACGCGTGCCCGCGCGCTTGCGCCGGATGTCAACCTGTGGCGAGCACAAGAGGCGTACTTGGAGGTCGCAGCCCGTCTTCGCGGAGCGCGGATCGAACTCCCGAACGACGTTCTGGAGGCCTTCGGACACCTCGGAGATGCACTCGGGACCCGCCTGTCAGAGACTGCCTGACAGAAGCGACGAAGCGCGCTCCCTACGGCGCAGCGGGGACGCCCGAGCCAAGTCCCATCACCTCGAGCATCCGCTGAAACCTCGGGCGGGAGTGAATCGACGCCATCAGAGGCTCGGACGAGAGTTCCATCAGCCACGGATCGTGGATGGCGAGAGACTGCTCCAACTCGTCCAGCGCCTCGTCCTCCCGACCGGCCGCCACAAGGATGAACGCCGCGCCGGCGTGCCGCCGCGAGTTCCTCGTCTGGGCGCGCACGGCGGTCAGCCTCGCCTCGGCTTCCTCTCGTCGCCCCTCGCGCGCTGCAAGGACTCCGCAGAACGTCTCATGGATGAGTCGCAGCTTGGGTGACGCGAGCAGCCGGTGGCGCGCAATCTCGTCGATCCACCGTCTTGCCTCGTCGAGCCGCCCGAGCGCAATGCAGCACATCCCCATGCGAATCACCGAGATCGGGTCCTCGGGGTGCGCTTCGGCGGCGCGCTGGAACCACGACAGCGCTTCCGCCGCCCGCCCGTCGCGGTACTCGAAGAGGCCGCGCTGCGACCACACGTGCGAGGATTCGGGGTCGATGCGCTCCGCCTTCTCGAGCGCCGCCCGCGCGGCCTCGACGTCGTCCATGAAGAGCGAGAGGTTCATCCTCATTCCGAGCGCGAGCGTATTGTTCGGATTGCGGTGCAGCCCGATGTCGATGGCATCCTCGGCGCCGCACCAATTCCAGAGGATCATCTCCGCTTGCGCGAGGTCCGACGCGACGCCGGGGTAGTCGGGCTCGAGGTCACGTGCCCGCAGCAGGAGCGCTTTCGCCCGCTCGGCATCCCCGGTCTCAAGCAGCATATCGGCGTAGGCAATGTGCGTGATGTGCGCCAGAGGATCGAGTTCGAGCGCACGCTCCATCGCCGCTCTCGCTTCTTCATCCCTGCCCAGGTAGTCGAGCACGAGGCCGAGCCAATGGTAAGCCGTGGCGTAGTTCGGGTTCAGTTCGACCGCGCGCCGCATCTCGCGCTCCGCGAGCACCGGATCGTGGTCGGATTCGAGGTAGATGAGGCCGAGCGAGGCATGCGCCTCGGCCAGACCCGGGTCGAGTGCGACCGCTTTCTCCGCGGCGGCCTTCGCCTTCGGGTGTGCGACGGCCGCCGTCTCGTGTCCGTGGTTGACCAAGACGGTGTAGGTATCCGCAATGCCAGAAAACGCTTTGGCGAAGTTCGGGTCGGCGCCGACGGCCGCCTCGAAGTGCACGAGTGCCTTGTGCAAGCTCGTCTTCGTCCGCCGCGCCCAGAACTGCCGTCCCTTTAGGTACTCCTTGTACGCATCGATGCTCTCGGTCGGGCGCTGCGCCGCGCCGGTCACGAGAACACCCTTTAGCTCCCCGGCGACGCTCTGCGCGATCTCGGTCTGGATCTCGAAGACGTCGGCCAGCTCGCGATCGTACCGGGCCGCCCAGAGGTGCTCCTCGGAACCGGCGTCGATCAGCTGGACGGTAATGCGCAGCCGCTCGCCCGCCTTGCGGACGCTGCCCTCGAGCACCGATCCCACCGAGAGTTCGCGCCCAATCTCGCGGATCGGCTTCGTCGTCCCCTTGTAGCTCATCGCCGAGGTCTGAGCGATGACCTTGAGCCCGGGGACCTTCGACAAGGTATAGATCAGCTCCTCGGTCATCCCGTCGGTGAAGTACTCGTCGTCGGGGTCGGGGCTCACGTTCGTCAGGGGGAGAACTGCGAGCCGCGCCCGGTCCGTCGCCGCAATAGGAGCAACGTCCGCCTTGTCCCACGGAAGCACGATGCGGAAGACCTCGATCGGCGCCTCGAGGTTCTTCAGTTGCTGCCGGCCGAGACTAACGATCGGGCGCCCGATCTTGTTCCAGACCTGATCTCGAACCGCCCCGGTAACGGAGATCCCGCCGGCGCCGGCGAGAGGCTCGATGCGCGCCGTGATGTTGACGCCGTCACCGAAGACGTCCCCGTCACGGCGGACGACATCCCCGACGTGGAGCCCGATGCGCACGGAAAACCGGTCACCTTCTTCGACGCCGCGATTGCGGTCGTGGAACCGCCGCTGGACGTCGATGGCGCACGACACGGCCTGCAGCGCGCTCGGGAACTCGACGAGGAATCCGTCACCGGTTCCTTTGACCGTGCGCCCGCCGTGGGCCTGGACGCTGTCGCGGATGGCCTTGTTGTGGTCGTCCAACAGTCGCAGGGCACGCGCCTCATCTTGCTGAGACAGTCGCGTGTACCCGACCATGTCGGTCAGCATCAACGCCACGAGCTGACGCTCTTCGCTCATCGGAAGCCCCCGTTCCTGACTATTCTAGCATCACTCGACGAGGAGGCCCATTGACTCCCACGTGCAGAACGTGCTAGACCTGAGGACTCTCCGACATGGATCCGGAGAGGACGGGAGTGCGGATGGACCGAATGCTACGCGTTAACATGACCGATCGCTCGGCGACGTTCGAGCCGCTGCCGGCGGCGTACAGGAACAGGGCCGGGAGGTGGTTGACCTCGAGCATCGTGCACGACGAGGTGCCGGCGTCGTGCCACCCGCTCGGGCCGAACAACAAGGTGATCTTCTCACCCGGCTTCGTGACCGGGACCGCGGCTCCGACGTCCTCGCGGATTTCGGTGGGCGGCAAGAGCCCACTAACCGGCGGAATCAAGGAGGCCAACGCAGGAACCGGTTGGGGTCGGAGGTTGGCTCGGCTTGGCATCCGCGCGCTCGTCGTGGAAGGCCAGTCCACGGACAACCGGTTCTGGCTTCTGAAGGTCGACACGAAGGGCGCGACGTTCGAGCCGGCCGACCCGTGGGTCGGCAAGAAGCTCTCCGAAGCAGTCGCCGCCATCGCGGCGAAGTCCGGCGGGAAGGAACGCGTCGACGTCTGCGCCATCGGCGTCGCCGGCGAGCACCGCATGGGCGCAGCCGGAGTGTGCTTCACCGACCGCGAGGGCCGCGCCAGCCGCTACGCCGGCCGCGGCGGGCTTGGCGCCGTCTTGGGGTCGAAGGGACTGAAGGCCATCGTCGTCGATGACTCCGGGGCGGCCGACGTACCCATCGCCGACAAGGCGACATTCGATTCCGGCCGCAAGAAGCTCGCCGCCGCGCTTGGGGAGCACGCGATCACGAAGCCCAAAGGGGCGCTCAACTCGTATGGCACTGCGGTCCTCGTCAACATTCTGAACGAGGCCGGCGGACTGCCGACGCGCAACTTCCGCGAGGGGCGATTCGAGGGCGCGGCGAAGATCGCCGGGGAGGCCATCTTCGCCGGGAACAAGGAGCGGCTGGGACATGATCTCTACAACCATCCCTGCTCGCCGGGCTGCATCATCGCCTGCTCGAACACGTGGCACCACAAGGATCGAAGCGAGCACACGTCGTGCATTGAGTACGAATCCGATTGGGCGTTCGGCGCCGACTGCGGGATCAGCGACCTCGACCAGATCGCGGAGCTGAACCTCCTGTGCAACGAGTATGGTCTCGACACGATCGAGATCGGCGGCACGCTCGGCGTTGCTGCGGAGGGCGGTCTGTGGAAGTTCGGCGACGGGAAGCGCGCGATCGAGCTTGTTCACGAGATCGACAAGGCCACTCCGCTCGGCCGCATTCTCGGGAACGGCGCCCTGATCACAGGGAGGGCGTTCGGGGTGACGCGCGTGCCGCACGTCAAGGGTCAGAGCATGCCGGCCTACGAGCCGCGCGCCGTCAAGGGGATTGGGATGACCTACGCCGTGTCGACGATGGGCGCCGACCACACGTCGGGGTACACCATTGCGCCGGAGATCCTCGGAGTTTCGGGAAAACTCGATCCGCTCGATCCGAAGAAGACCGACCTCGCGCGGACGTTCCAGTACGCTACGGCGTTCATCGACTCAACCGGGCACTGTCTGTTCATCGCGTTCGCCATCCTCGACATCGCAAGCGGGTTCGAGGGCGTCGTCGAAGAGTGCTCCGGCGTGCTCGGCACGAAGTGGACGATGGACGACGTGGGACGCATCGGGAAGGCGGTCCTCGACCTCGAGCTCGACTTTAACCGCCGCGCGGGGTTCACCGCGGCCGACGACCGGCTGCCGGAATTCATGTCGCGCGAGCCGCTGCCGCCGCACAACGGCGTCTGGGACGTTCCGGACGCGGAGATCGACAAGGTGTTCGCGTCGTAGGAGCGGCGATGGTTTCGGTCCACGTGTACGGAAAGCTGCGGCGGTTCGCCGCGGAGTCCGACCCCTGCGGCGACTCGGTCATCGACGTGCCGCACGCCGCGGGGGACACGGTGCGAAGCCTCGTTGTGCGGCTAGGGATCCCGCTCGACGAACTCGGCGCCAACGTCTTCGTCGACGGCCGCTACGCCGACCTGGGAAGCCCTGTCGAGGACGGCGCCCGTCTCGGGCTCTTCCCCGACGACATGCAGCTGTTGTACAAGTGGTACTTCCGCCCCAAGGGAACGAACGAGTGATCGTCGAGGTTCGCCGGTACGCATCGCTTGGCGCTTCGGGAACGGGCCAACTCCCTGGCGATCCGCAGGACGTGGAACTCGAGGATGGCGCGACGATCGCCCGCCTCCTCGAGGAGCTTGCGCTCCCACCGGAGGCGGTGCACCTTGTCATCGTCGACGGGCGGATTCGCCACGATCGCGAAGAGGCCTTGCGCCATGGGGCTCGGGTCGCCCTCTTCCCCCCGGTCGGCGGAGGATAGCGTGCGCCGCGTGGCCTCTGGACGCCGCAGCGGCGCGATGAACCGATCGGCGTTCATCGGGCACTCATCTCTGACCGTCCAAGATGCAAGGGAGGTTGCGGTCGTGAGGAAGGTTTCGTGAGAACCGACGAAGCTCTCTTGTGGGCGGTTGGGCAGGCGGACCGAGCGGCCTTTGAGGAGTTGTACGACCGCCACGCCGATCGGGTGTACCGCTTCGCGCTGTCCCTGGTGCGAAACGGTCATCTTGCGGAGGAGGTGCTTCAGGAGACGATGCTCGCCGTGTGGAAGCAAGCAGGCAAGTTCAGGGGAGCGTCCAAAGCGACGACGTGGATCCTCGGCATCACCCGCAACCAGGCGCACGGTCTCCTGCGCCGCGAGAAGAAGGGGGAGCGGCTGCCCGACGACCCGCCGGACGAGCCCGATCCGGCCGAGACGGTCGAGATCGACGTTCGCGTCAAGCAGGCGCTCGAGTCCCTGTCGCCGGAGCATCAGGAGGCTTTGCATCTGGTCTTCTACGAGGACATGAGCCTCGCCGATGCCGCCACGGTGCTCGGAGTCCCCGAGGGCACGGTGAAGTCCCGCTTGTTCTACGCGCGCAAGGCGCTGGCCAAGGAGCTCCTATGACCGACTGCGACAAGATCTTGGAGATGATGCCGTGGTACGTCACCGGCAAGCTCGATGCGAAAGACACCGCGGCGCTCGCCGCGCACATTCAGACCTGCGATGCGTGTCGCCAAGAGCTGGCCGAGGTGGTGTGGGTTCGGCACGCCGTCAGCTCGGAGAAGCGCGACCTTCCCACCGTCCGGCAGCGCGTGTGGCGAAAGGTCATGTCCCGAGCCGGGTTCCGCGACATGGCGCACGTCGACATCGGATCGATGCTCGTCGGGTTCCGGCTCGGAGTCAACGCGCGGCGGCCGAACTCCCCAGTGCGCGCCAGCCTCCACGTGATGGGACGCAATGTCCGCATCGTGGGCAAGGAACGGAGGGAAGGATGCGAGACGACGGACGAGAAGAAGTAGGCTCGGCGGGGGAAAGCATTCTTCGCACGGCCGGCATCTCGGAGTCGCGTATCCGTGAACTCGAGCGAACCGGCCGTCCCATGACTATTGGGCGCGCCATGAACCTCGCGGCTGTGGCGGAGCAAATGGTCGTTGGCGGTCTCACGCCGGCGGAGGTCGACACGCTGTTCCCGGTGCTGGTCGAGGCGGATCTCTCCACTCCGCGAGTCTTCGCCGACGCCGTGACGGCGCTCGTTTCTCATCTCAGCGGACTTGGCGCGGAGCGCGAGGCGGTCATCTCGTTGGCACTCTACGTAGCGCATGCGAAGACCGCGGCTGTCGCCCAGGCGGCCGAAGACGTCGAGGCATCGGTGCGCGCCGGACTGGATGCCGGGGTATCCCCCGCAACAGCGTGCGGCCTCGTCGTGAGTCTGCTCGATGGCAGTGGGGAAGGCCTGAAATCGAGAGTCGAGTTGGCCTTGGCGCCTCTCCGGGCGCTCCCAGATTCGGGGCGATCGGCGGAGGAGGCCGTTCGAGGGTTCATCGCAGGACATAAGGGAGGAAGGGGCATGACGGACCCAAAGATGCGCAATGGCTCTGGGGCTAGCGGAAACCTGGACCGAGAGCGCGAACGAGAGCGCCTCGAACGGGAGCGAGAAGCCCTCGATCGAGAGCGAGAGAAGATGGACCGAGAGCGCGAACGAGCGGATCGCGAACGCGAGAAACTCGACCGAGAGCGCGAGAGGCTCGACCACGTCCAGGAGGAACTCGAACAGAGGCTCGAGCGCCAGGAGGAGCGGCTGGAGGAGCTCGAGGAGCAGCTGGAAGAGCGCATGGAAGCACTGGACGACGCCGCGGCGGATCTGGACGACATCGAGGTCCAAGGCGTCGAGGGAATCCGCGAGGTGCTCGATGTGATAACCGATCGAATGCCGGGAATCGTGCGCGGCATTCAGGAGTCGGTCTATTCACCCGAGCGAATCCAGGCCACGGCCGACGCGTTCGCCACGTTCTACAAGACGCTCGTCGCGTCCGGAATGCCGGACCACCTTGCCGTGGAACTCACCCGCCAGCACTTCGATCGACTTCAGTCTGAGATGCGGTCGCAGATGGGGGTGCGCACGTCGACGCGCAGGAGCAGAGGATCGCACGGGTCGGACGCCGATCCGTTCGGCCCCAACTTCGACCCCCTAGGTCCGAACTTCGATCCACTCGGCGGAAGGTACGACACGCCGGAACCGCCGGAGCCGGCCGAACCGGCCGAGCCCTGCGGGGACTGAGGGCGGTAGGAGAAGACCGTCGAGAGGCCGCTTTGACGGCCTCTTGATCTTTTCAGGGCTTGGCGACCGTCGGCCGCGACGTCGGGTACTCTATTTGACGATGGAAAGCTACCTGTTCGATCGGATCCGCGAGCGCTGCCGAGAGGTCGCAGGCCAAGCGCGCTTCGTGCGCATCGTGTCCGACGCCATCGAAGGCTATGCCCAAGCGATTGCGCCGCTGACAGTCGAGGCGGCGTGCTACGATGAGAGCCTCCACTTCCGCGGATCTCCTGAGGACACCGTCGCGTACATCGTGACGCTCGACGCCGTCAACTTCGGGTCGGGCTACTTCCCCCACATCGCGAAGCGCCCGGGATGCTCAGGCTACGGAACGATCGCGCAGTCGCTCACCGACCGATTTCGCGCCAAGGGTCCGCTCGCAGCCGACGAGCTGGCGCGGATGACGTCGACCGACTGCGCCCGGTGGTTCGGACAGGATGCTTCCGACCCCGCCGTCGCCGAGCTAATGGCCCTCTTTGCCCGCGCGTGGAACGACCTCGGGCGCGACCTCCTCGAACGATTCGGAGGGTCGTTCACCGCGCTCGTCGAGAGCGCCGACGGAGCGGCATCGCGGCTCGTCGCGTCGATCGAGCGCCAGCCGTTGTTCCGCGACGTCTGGATGTACCGAAGCGCGGAGGTTCCGTTCTACAAGCGGGCTCAGATCCTCGCCTCCGATCTCTCGCTCGCCCTCGATGACACCGGGTGGGGCCGGTTCGGCGACCTCGACTCGCTCACGATCTTTGCCGACAACCTCGTTCCGCACGTCCTGCGACTCGACGGCATCCTCTCGTACGACGCGGACCTTGCCCTCCGCATCGAACGCGGCGAGCTCCTGCTTGCCGGAAGCGCCGCCGAAGTCGAGATCCGGGCTTGCGCGCTGCACGCGGTGGAACTCATCGTCGCGAGCCTCCGCGCGCGCAGCTTCGCACGGTGCGGGGCCGCCGTCACGGCGCGCGATCTCGACATCGTCCTCTGGAACCGCAGCCGCTCGGCCGAGTACAAGGCGGCTCCTCGGCATCGGACGAGGACGACGTCGTACTAGAAAGAGTTAGCCTCCGCTCTCCGCGACGGCGAACTCGCGCAGCCCTTCGACCGTAGACGGGCCAATCCCTTTGACGGCCGTGAGTCCGTCCAGCGTGCGGAACGGCCCGTGTTCGGCGCGATACGCCAGGATGCGAGCGGCCAACACGGGCCCGATGCCCGGGAGCTCGGTCAACTCCGCAGCACTTGCGGCGTTGACATCGATCTTCTTCGGCTCGACGAAGACGGGAACGACGACGACAACGTCGGCGACGGCAATCGGGCGCGCCCACATTGTCGGCCCGCCCTGCGGCACCGGCCACAAGAGCACGCCCCCTCCGACCAGCAGGCCAACGCAGAGCAGAAAGACAAGCCCACGCTCCTGCTCTTTGGTCACGTCGCCTCCCGTTTCTTGCCCACGATGTCTTATCTCCTCCTTGGGGAAAAGACAAGTGGACGAGCTGCAAGGGCGGGACGAGAGAGCCGTCTAGGCCGCGAGGTCGAGCTCGGCCTCCCAGGGCCGCAACTCGGTGAGCAGCGCGTGTTCCGTCATGTCAAGATGGATCGGCGTGATCGAGGCATAGCCCTCGGCGATCGCTTCGATGTCGGTTCCGCCCTCTCCGGCCGGAGTCCCGGTGAGCGGGTCGCCGGTGATCCAGTAGTACTCGCGTCCGTGCGGGTCCTTGCCGGTGACGAGGTAGTTGGAGTAGGCCTCACCCCCGAGCCGCGTGAGGCGCGACCGCAGAGTGCGTCCACCAGGGGCGTACGGAACGTTGACGTTGAGCAGGATGCCGGACGGCAAAGGCGGGCGACCGAGAAGGAACGCCGCGAGGCGGCGAACGAAGTCGGCAGCGCGGTCGTAGTCGAGATCGTCGCTCGGCGCTTGGAGCGTGTCATACGAAACGGCAACGGCCGGCACACCCGATCGGGCGCCCTCCATCGCCGCGGCGACGGTCCCGGAATAGGAGACGTCGCGCCCGAGATTCAGTCCGGCGTTGATCCCCGAAACGATGAGGTCGGGCCGACCGTCGAGGAGGCCGAGAAGGGCCAGCGAGACGCAGTCCGACGGGGTGCCGCTCGTCGCATGCCCGACGCTGCCGTCGAGCAGCGGAACGAGATCGACGCGAAGGGGTTTGTGGAACGTGCGCGTGCGACTTGCCGCCGACCAGTTTCTGTCCGGGGCGAACACCTCGGTGCGACCGAGCGAGTCCAGCGCCCGCTTGAGCGCGAGGAGCCCCGGCGCGGTGATCCCGTCGTCATTCGTGATGAGAAAGAGCGGCTCTCGCTTCAAGGCCTTGGTCATTGCGCACCCTCCTTTTCCGCTGCAGCGTCCGGCCCGCCAGCGAGGCGGTAGAACCACAGTTGGTTGTCGCCGTACCGACGACGATCCACGAGAGAGAGAGCCCCGTACGCTTCGGCGATCGACTCGGTATGGTGGATCTCCGCCACCACCACGGGATCACTCCCCAGGAGTGAGGCGTCGCCGAGAGCCTCGAGCGCCTGAGAAACGAGACCCTTGAAGTACGGCGGGCCGACGAACACGAGATCGTAGCGCCGACCGAGACGTTCCAGCGACTTGACGGCGTGGAGCGCGTCCGACTGGACGACGTCGCCGCGGGCGAGGAAGTCGAGCAGATCGAGGTTGCGCCGGACTATACCACAGGCATCGGCCGACCGATCGACGAACGTGCACGAGCGCGCGCCGCGCGACAGAGCCTCGAGCCCGACGCTGCCCGTGCCGCAAAAGAGATCGAGGAAGGCAGCGTCGCTGACGAAGTCGGAGAGGATGTTGAACATCGCCGTGCGCACAAAATCGCGCATCGGGCGTATGGCCGG
>CAIOLV010000108.1 GCA_903859225.1 uncultured bacterium | reverse complement strand
TTGCGCCGATGGATCCTCGCACCGCTCGCCGATCGCGCCGCGATCGAAGACCGCCTCGATTCCGTGGCGCGGCTCGTCGACGACAGTCTCACGCGGGAGGATCTCCGCGCGTGCCTCGCGGACGTCCACGATCTCGAGCGTCTCATCGGGAAACTCGGCGCGGGCCGGATGCGCCCGTTCGACCTTTTGCGCCTGCTGCGATCGCTCGAGGTTGCGCCGCGTTTGCTGGTGCTCCTCTCTCGGGATGTCGAGAGAGGCGACGTGCAGCTCCTTTCGCAGGTGCGCGAGCGCCTCGCCGCCCCGGAGGTCGGCGTCCTTGTCGCCCGGTTCTCGCGCATGCTCGTCGACCAGCCGCCGGCCGAGACCCGCGACGGTGGCACGATCCGCCCCGGCTACAGCGAGGACCTCGATCGACTGCGCGACGAGGTCCGCCTCCTGCGCGACCGCTTGTCGCACCTCGAGGCGGACGAGCGGGCGCGGACAGGGATCTCGTCGCTGAAGGTCGGGTACAACCGTGTGTTCGGCTACTACTTCGAGGTGACGCGGCCGCACCTCGACAAGGTGCCGCCCGAGTACGTCCGGCGACAGACGCTGGCCAATGCAGAGCGCTTCATCACCGACGAACTGCGCGGCTGTGAGGAGCGGATCGCCGGCATGGAAGAGCGTGCCCTCGCGCTCGAGATGAGCTTGTTCGATGCGGCGGTCGACGCGCTCCGCGAGGCCATTCCACTCCTACAAACGCTCACCGACGCTTTGTCCGAGTTGGACGTCCTGCAGTCGCTGGCGGATGTGGCACATCGCTCCCGCTACGTGCGGCCGTCGTTCACCGACCGCCACGTGATCGAGATCGTGGCCGGGCGCCACCCGGTCGTTGAGCGGATCGAAGAGTTCGTGCCGAATGACCTCGTCCTCCCGGAGGGGCGGGACCTCGTGATCCTCACCGGGCCCAACATGGCCGGGAAGTCCGTCTACCTGCGCCAGGCGGCGCTCGTCGCGATCATGGCGCAGGCAGGCTCATTCGTGCCTGCCGACCGTGCGGTGCTCCCAATCGTCGATCGCGTCTTCGCGCGTGTCGGGGCGAGCGACATGCTCGTGGCTGGTGTCAGCACGTTCATGATGGAAATGCTCGAAGTGGCAGCCATCCTGGAGCGAGCCACCGCGCGGAGCCTGATCATTCTCGACGAGATGGGCCGCGGGACGAGCACATTCGACGGCGTGTCGATCGCCTGGGCGGTAGCCGAGGAGCTGGCCCGCAAGGTCCGTGCCAAGACGTTGTTTGCGACGCACTATCAGGAACTCACGCGGCTCGCCGAGGAGATTCCGAACGTTGTCAACCTCCACGTTGCCGTGAAAGAGGTGGGCAAAGACGTCGTGTTCCTGCACCGGGTGGAGCCCGGCATCGCGTCGGGCAGCTACGGAGTTCACGTGGCGCGGCTCGCCGGCCTTCCGCCCCACGTCACCGACGCCGCGGACCGCATCCTCGCCGACCTCCTGTCGGAGGCGCCGTTGTCGCGCCTTGCCCGCGCCGAGAAGCCGACGGAGGCGCCGCCCCTTTTCGGCACGGAGGAGCACCCGGTCCTGAAGGCGCTGCGCAAGACCGACGTCGATCGGACGACGCCGCTTGACGCATTGGAGCGTCTGGCCCAATGGAAGAAGCAGCTCGGCTGATGGACACCACTCGCGGCCGGGCAAACCTGGAGCACATCCCCGTCCTCCGAGACGACGTCGTGCGGTTCCTCACGACAGGGCGCGGAGGCACGCTCGTCGACGGCACGGTGGGACTCGGCGGACACGCCGAGGCGCTCCTGCTTGCGGATCCGGAAGTCCGCGTGGTCGGCATCGACCGCGACCCGCATGCGCTCGACCGCGCGCGCCTGCGCCTCGCCCGTTTCGCGGACCGCGTCCGGTTCGTCCACGGCAGTTTCGCAGACCTCAGGGAGCATCTCGCTCATCTCGGGGTGACGGCCGTGGACGGCGTCCTCCTCGATCTCGGCGTGTCGTCGATGCAGCTCGACGACGCGGAGCGCGGGTTCAGCCTTCGCGCTGACGGGCCGCTCGACATGCGCATGGATCCGTCGTGCGGCCCCACGGCCGCGGAGTGGCTGGCGAGCGTCGACGCGCGAGAGCTCGAGCGCGTCCTCTCGACCTACGGGGAAGAACGCTACGCGCGGCGTATTGCTCGCGCCATCGATGCGGCGCGCGAACGAGATCCACTCCTAACGACGAGGCAGCTCGTGGACGTCGTCCATCGCGCCGTGCCCGGGGTCTACTTCGCCGAGCGGATCGACCCAGCGACGCGCACGTTCCAGGCGGTGCGCATTGCGGTGAATGGCGAACTTGCAGCACTCGAGCGAGGTCTCGAGCAGGGCTTCGACGCGCTGGCCGCCGGCGGAGTGCTCGCGGTGATCAGCTTCCACTCCCTCGAAGACCGCATGGTGAAGACGTTCCTGCGCGAACGGGCGGCGGCCTGCACCTGCCCGCCCGACCTGCCCGAGTGTCGTTGCGGGAAGAAAATCGAGGCCGAGATCCTCACCCGCAAGCCGATTATTGCGGCTCCGAGCGAGGTGGCGGCGAACCCGCGCGCCCGCAGTGCCAAGCTGCGAGCTGCGCGCCGGGTCATATAGGAGCATCGAGAGACCGGGACGTTGAGGCGCCCAAACTCGACACATGTCCACGCGGCGGGTGAGCGTGTCGTCTATTCTCCAGGTGAGATGGCCACTTCTTCGAGGTTCTCTGCGTACGACGAGGGACGACACCGTCGGCCCCGGCGCAATCGGCGGAGGGGCACCTCCTGGCGCGGCCCGCGAGTGCGGAAAGCCCGCCGCGTCTCGCTTGCGCTCCCGCCAGACGTCGCGCTCGTCCTCGTGGCGAGCCTCGTCGTCGGCGGACTGCTGTTCCTCTACATCCGACAGGGAACGATGCTCCAGAGCCTGACGGCCGAACGGGAGGCAGCGCGCGAGGAGCTGACACAACTCGAGGAGATCAACCACTCCCTCGAAATCCAGGTCGAGCAGGGGTTCTCTCTCCAGCGGCTGTCGCGTTACGCGACCGAACAGCTAGGAATGGTCCCGCCAACGGAGGTTCGCTATGTACACGTCCCAAAGAACGATCTCCGTTAGCGGCGGCACCCGGGGGCGCGCGCACTCCCTGCGCATCTTCCTCGTCGTGGCCGCGGCGCTAATCCTCGCCCGCCTCGTTCAGGTCCAGATCATCGAACATGGGAGTTGGAGCCAGGCGGCGGCGGCCGTGCAGGAGCGGGAGATCGAGATGAGTCCCCGTCGGGGAGCGATCTACGACCGCAACGGGACGTTGCTTGCTTTCGATGTGAAGGCCATGGCCATTGCGGTCGACAGCTACAACATGACCCGGCCGCTCGAACTCACCAAGATTCTCAGTGAGGAACTAAAGATGTCGGCGGCCGCCGTGACAAAGCTCATCTACCACTCGAGCTACTTTACGTGGATCGAACGCCAGGCCGACCTCGAGACCGCGAAGCGGATCGAAGAGCGGGCCGCCAAGGCCGGCGCATACGGACTCATCTTCCTCGATGCCTGGAAGCGCCTCTACCCGCAAGGCAGCCTGGCGTCCAACGTCATCGGCTTCGTCGGCTCGGATGGGGGTGGTCTCGAAGGACTCGAACTGGAGTACGACGAGGCGCTGCGCGGTGTTCCGACCATCGTTCACGTCGTACAGGGTGCGGACGGCCGGACGTACCAATCGCGCGTGGTCGAAGAGGGAAAGCCCGGCCAGGACTTGCATCTGACTCTCGACGCCGGGCTCCAGCTCTTGTGCGAAGAGGCGGTCTCGGCGTGCGCGCTTCGTTACACCGTGCTCAATGGCATGATGATCGTGCTCGATCCGAAGACCGGCGCCGTCCTCGCGATGGCGCAGGACAAGACCTACGACCTGAACAAGTTCTGGAACTCGACGGTCACACAACGCCAGAACGTTGCGGTTACCCACATCTTCGAGCCGGGCTCGAGCTTCAAGGCGGTCGCCGGTCTGTCGGCGGTCGAAGCGGGCGTCGTCGGCCCGGACACGCTCCTCCAGGGGAAAGATGGCATCAAGGTCGGAGGACATACGATCCACAACGCCGGGAACCTGTCCTACGGAACCGCGACGAACGGCAAAGTAACGTTCCGGGAAGTGATCGAGCAGTCCATCAACACCGGGATCGTCGACGCCACCGAGGAGTTGGGGAAGGAGAAGCTGCATCGGACGATGACCCTCCTCGGGTTCGGAGCTGCGACGGGCATCGATCTGCCGGGCGAGGCGAAGGGAATCCTGCGGCCTGTCGAGCAATGGACCGAGGTCGACCGTGCCACCGCCTCGTTCGGCCAATCGGTTGGCGTGACGGGAATCCAGCTCGCGCGAGGATTCTCGGTGATTGCCAACGGCGGGTTCCTCGTGACGCCCCACCTCTTGCAGCCGACGGAGACCAAGAACTCGCGCCGACGCGACGTGGCGCCCCCTCAACGCATCGTGGCCGAGACGGCCTGCGCCACGATGCGCGACATCATGACGGGCGTTGTGGAACGCGGCAGCGGCAAGAGCGCCCTCATCCCGGGCCTCAAGTTGGCCGGCAAGACGGGGACGGCGCAGAAGGCGGTTGCCGGTCAGGGGTACGTGGACGGCAAGTACACCGTGGTGTTCGGCTGCCTTGTGCCCGCAGATGCGCCGGAGCTGGTCTTCATCGTGGTCTTCGACGAGCCGAAGCGTCCCGACGGAGGGCAGGTGGGCGGAGGATCCGTCGCCGCGCCCGTGTTCCACGACGTCATGGTGGAGTGGATGGACACCGGGAACTTCGTCCCGCCGAGCGAGCGCTAGAGCATCCCGCGCTTGATGTAGATGGCCAACATCGCCAGATCGGCCTGTGACACACCGGGAACCCGCGTTGCCTGCCCGAACGAGCGCGGCTGCACGCGAGCGAGGAGATGGCGCCCCTCGAAGGAGATGCCGGTTAACGCGGCGTAGTCGAGATCCGCGGGGACGACCATCCCATCCAAGCGTGCGAGGCGGTCAATCTCCCGCGCGTGCTGAGCAAGGTAGCCGGCATACTTGCCGCGCATCTCCACTTCCTCACGCACGGACTGCGGAATCCCGTCCGTAGCGATGAGGTCGTCCAAGCGC